>NZ_CAZEFZ010000026.1:0-123401 GCF_964511145.1 Tenacibaculum amylolyticum | reverse complement strand
CTAATAAAAATAAAGAACTACAAAGCAATGTATCTATTGCTAAAGAAAAATTACTTAAACTAGATGCCACATTAACTCAGAAAGATTTTGAACTGAGTGAAAAGGAAAAAGCTCTTGATATAGCTAAACTTAATAGTGAACGTTTAGCTATAGAAACAAAAAATAATTTTCTAATAGCAAAAGCTACTAAAAACATAGATAAAAACACTAATAAAACTATAACAATTCTTAAACAAGCTTTAGAAACGAGTAATGATCCAAGGATATTGAGTGTTTTTCTTGATCTTGTTGAAAACAAGTGTATTACTGTGCTAGATTTAAAACTAAAAAAGAAAATTGAGCACATAGACTTATCTGAAGATGAAAAATTAGCTGCTATCCTAACGCAAGATTCAGTTTATATTATTGATTTAATTTCAAATCAGCTTAAAAGTTTTAGTATAATAAAAGAATCATTAGGGACTTCGTCAAGCCCGATAGTTAAAATACTCAATAATGGAAACATTGTTGTGGAACGATCTAAAAGTGCAATATTAAACCCTAAAAAAGGAGAAATTCGTAAAATAGGTAGCAACGAATGGCGCGAACGTTTCTTTAGTAAAAACTCTAAATATTATTTAGCAAGAGATCGTAGAAAAAATGTTGGATATGCTATTCTTATTGATTCAAATAAAATTATCAATCTTAATCGTAAACTGAAATTAGAGTCTATTCTAAATATTAGTATTTCTAATAATGGAGACTTGTTCAGTCTCTCTAATAAAGATAGCACATATATTTGTAATAAGAATTTTAAAATATTACATAAGCTACCAAATTTAGGAAATGTTAGTTTTTCTAATGGTGAATATATCATAGGTATAAAAAGTAGTGAGTTAATAGTATATTCTATAACTAAACGTATTCTAGGTAAATTTAAATCTGATAAAATAAATGAGAACCTAAAAATTAAATACCTTGCTAATAATATTTTCTCGACTATAAATAACTTAAATACTTATTATTGGGAGTTAACTAATAGCTCTAAATTTATCTTTATTAAAGAATTATCAAAATATGATTCTAAGTTACCGAAAAAAATATACAATTTAAATATCAATAATAATGAAATAAATTATAAAGATTTGATAACCAATACATCTATTAATATAAGAGAGTTTAAAGGCAGAGTAAATGAATATATAACGTATGATAATGGAAAAAAACTTATAGTTGGTAGTGATTATGGCGAGCTCAAATTATTTGATCTTTTAAAGTTGAAGCCTTATTTATTTACTGATTCTAAAAAGTCACAGATTGAAGATGGAATACAGTTATATAGAGATAAACTATATAGATTTAAAAAAGATTCTTTACATATAGTAGACTTACTTAAAAAAGATACGATTAAGCAAATTAAATTGTCTAATACATTTAAAAGACATCTTTTCCAAAATAAGAGTAGATTATATTTTCTCAATGAGAAGTCTGAATTAGTTTACTACGATGTCATAAAGCTTATGGAAAAAATAATTACTAAAACACCTTTTAATAAGTTGATTAGATTTTTTAAAAAAGATAATATTATTTTCTTTAAAAATGACTTAAACCATATTTTTTCATTAAATCTAATTACTGGTGATTTAAAGAAGCTTCATGAAACAGAATACTCGTTTTTTGTCTCAGAGGATAAAAATTTTCAAGTGATTTATGAAAATAAGTTAAAAAGAGAGTTTTCTGAAGGAGAGGAAAGAAATTCTTTTAAATTAAAAATAGATTCAGAATTCACTAGAGTAGAAAGATTTAATATAAAAGAAAATAAAACTCGAATATTTTCAAAAGACAGTACTTATCTCACATATTTAGATTTTGATGCTAAAAATAATTTAATACTAGGCATTTTAGATTATAATTTTAACGTCAGTTTTTATAAAATGACTCCTAGCGGTAATACTTCTAAAATTAGAAATAATTATTTAAGAAATGTTAGTTATGATAATATTATTGTTTTAAAAAATGAAAAAAATTATTATTCGAATAATTGGCAAGGTTTATCTGTTGAGCTACTAGTTACACTTTTTCAACCTATTACAGATTATTTCACAACTAGAAGCGGACAACTTATATTATTAAACACAAAATTTACTAATAAAGCTGTTTTCTGGAATGTGAAAAATAATACATATCATAATATTACTATTGATGATAAAGATGAATTACATTTTTTTAAGTATTTAAAAAATAATAAGAAGATATTAATTACCTCTAAATCAGGAAATGTATATGTCTATGACCTCGAAAAAAATGATGTTGTTAAATTAACAGATGCATACAGTATGATAGATGATATTCGATTATCTCCTCAAGAGAATTATTTTGTGACGCTTGATAAAGTAAAAAACTTAAGCCTTTATGCTATTGATGGTACTTTAATAAAGTCTTTCGAAATAATGGATGATTATAAATTTAAATTTTCAAACGATGATCGTTTTTTGATTATTAAAGATCAGTATAAGAATATTACGTTTTGGCCACTTGCAAATGATATTATTTCTAAAACTTTATTTTAATGACAGTTACTCATAATGACGGCTATTCTCCATTTTTAAATGGAATTGAAGCCGTCATTACTTAAATAAAACTAAACTAAATAACATTAAATAATCCTATATCTAATTGTAGGATATTTTTATACTTAAGCAAACACCTCTGCTACAAGTAATTCTTTTTTATAATCTTCAATAAAAGTATCTATATGCTTTTTCTCTATGCCAGGGACACAAATAATATGTGCAATATCTCCTTCAGAAGCCAATTGGTATTTTTTACATAATCCAGCAGATGGTTTGTCTAAAACCACAGTTAAGGCATCATTATTTCTCCAAGCTTTTACACCAATTTGTTTTAATTTTGTTTCCGTATAAGCTGCAACTTCTTGACATTTCCTAGCTCTAACTGTCAATCCTTTTTTACCATGCTTTTCTATGAACGACCATAAGAATAAAGGAGTTAAACCATTTCTAGAACCGGTAATCGTAGTATCTAAAGTCCCAACATACGATACAGAATTTACAATTCGATTTCTATGTTTTCTTTTTGTCAAAACAATTCCACATGGAATAGGTCCACCAATAAACTTATGTCCAGATATAGAGATACTATCAATACCTTCAGCAAAATCAAATTTAGGTTTTGGATCTACAAAAGGAGCAATACAACCTAGGAATGCAGCATCACAATGAATATAATAATCTTTAATAGCGTATTTTCTAATAATATCTTTCACATTATCAATATTATCAACAGCTTCTGTCATTGTAGTTCCTATATTCAAGAAAAGTATAGCGGGTCTGTGTCTATGCAATTGTATAAGACTTTCTAAATCGTCATAATCTAACTCACCATTTGCTTGACTTCTAACAACAATACTATTCAAGTTTAATAAGTGTAAGTTCTTTTTTACACTATAATGTGTCGATTCGCTATAGTATACTATTGGATTATCAAAACTTTCTCTAGCTAGATATAAACCATATAAGTTTCCTTCCGTTCCTCCATTAGTAACATAACCCCAAACATCATTAATATTAGAAGATAAAATATCAGCAAAAAAAGAAATAACCTTTTGTTCTGTATCTTTTGTATCAATAGCAAGTGTAGATGGAGACTCTGGATCACCAACATTATTAATACATAAATTTAAAAATGGTGCAAATGCTGTATAATTAAAATCCTTAGCTAAAGGATATCCTAAAAAACTAGCTGAATTTCTACTAATTCTGCTGTATATATCTTCAATATGTTTCATTTTTTAATTAAAATAAAATTATACTGCAAAGATATGTTAGTAGTAAAATATTTTAAAATAAATGATTTAATTAAGAAAATATAACTAGTTTTATGTTTTTAATAGTAAAAAATACTTTTAGAAAGTAAAATAATACGTTAAAACAGGAAAATTTACTATGAATTCATTTGATACAATAGATTTACAATTGCTTGATGAGCTACAAAAAGACAGTAAACAATCTATAAAACAGTTAGCACATAAAGTAAATCTATCCATAACACCAACGCACGAGCGAATTAAAAGAATGGAAGCGAATGGAGTAATTGATAAGTATGTAGCTATTGTGAATCCTACATCCTTAGGGAAAAATTTAATAGTGTATTGTCAGGTAACCTTAGTGAAGCACCAAGAAACATATTTTAAAGAATTTGAAGAATACGTAGCAAACATCGATGAAATAGTTGAAGTGTCTTATATAGCAGGTACCTATGATTTTTTACTGAAACTGATTTTGAAAGATATGAATGATTATCAGAATTTTGTGATTAAGAACATTTCACAATTAGAAATTATCTCAAACATACAAAGTTCGTTTGTTATTAAACAAACAAAAAACACAATAAAAATTACGCCATAAAGATGTATAAGCAAATGCTTTAATTCTGCATTTAATACACTATTTTCGTAACAATCGATTGATCATTTAACCATGTCTAAACTACCTAATACTAGAGCGAGTATCTTTTCAGTAATGTCGCAATTAGCGAATAAGCATAATGCAATTAACTTATCGCAAGGATTCCCTAATTTTCCAGTAGATCCGCGTTTACTTGATATTTCAGAGCGTTTATTAACTGAAAATATCCATCAGTATACATCAATGGCTGGTTTACCTTCATTACTAGTGAAAATAGCCTTATTAACAGAAAAACATTACCAACGAAGAGTAAACACAACAACAGAAATGTTGGTTACTTCTGGAGCAACACAAGGAATTTATACAGCTATAAATGCACTGGTTTCAAAAGGAGATGAAGTATTGATTTTAGATCCAAGTTATGATAGTTATGAACCGTCTGTATTAGTAGCAGGAGGGAAGCCTGTGCGTGTTTCATTGAATGATGATTATTCACCAAATTTTAATAGGATTGAAACTGCTATTACTTCAAATACTAAACTAATGGTCATCAATAATCCACATAATCCTACAGGTAAAATTTGGTCAGAAGCAGATTTTAAAGCTTTAGAAACTATCTTAGAAAAACATTCACAAGTTTTATTATTGAGTGATGAAGTATATGAATACATTTCTTTTAAACATTCACATATTTCTGTAAACACACGTCCTAAACTAAGAAATAGAGCTATCATAGCATCTTCTTTCGGAAAATCATTACACGTTACTGGATGGAAAGTAGGCTATTTAATAGCGCCAGAAGAACTTATGAAAGAAATAAAGAAAATACATCAGTTTCTGGTATTTAGTGTCAATAGTATTTCACAACATGTTATAGCTGAATATTTAGATATTGTAGATTTTAATGAAGTTGCTAAAATGTATGCTAGAAAAAAAAGGCTATTTCAAGATGCATTAAAAAATAGTAGATTTAAAGTCTTACCTTCAGAAGGAACCTATTTTCAAGTGGTAAATTATAGTACTATAAGCAAACAAAACGATATGGATTTTGCAAAAGAATTAATTACAAAATATGGTGTTGCAGCAATACCAATATCAGTATTTTATAAAGATGCTACAGACAAACACATGCTACGATTTTGTTTTGCTAAAACAGATGAAACTTTAATTGAAGCAGCCAAGAAGTTAGCTGTAATCTAGTTATTTTATAGTAAAATGATTAGGGTATGAATAATGTTAAAGAATACCAAGATATAAAGGAATATTTATCAGAAATAGGAGTTCCTACACTTAAAAATGAAGAATTCTATATTGTAAAGTTTAACCCTGAACATGCTTTCGAAGCTCCACCAATTACTTATAAACATAACTATTTCGAGATTTCATTTGCTATAGGTTATGATGCACGTATAGTGGTTGGAGAAGAAGAAATTAATCATTTAGAATGTAACCTTTCTTTTGCTTCTCCACACCAAATTATAACTTGGGATTTAAAAGAAATACATGAAAATTCAATAAGTTATATGGTTTTATTTAAACCAAGTTTTTTATCTTTTATTAAGAATACATATAATATTTTTCAAAGTTTTCCTTATTTAAAACAATATACATCTCCTGGTTATCAACTAACAGAAGAACAACAAAACTTCTTTATTGATTTATTTCAAAAAATGCATGCTGAACACGAGTTACTTCACGATAATGATGCACTAGAAGTAATAAGAGGATACTTAACTGTTTTTCTTTTTAAAGCCAAAAAAGAGTTAGCATCCGGTTTAGATAATACGTTTATAAGAGAAAGGAGTAAACAAATAGTTTTTGACTTTGAAAATCTATTAGTAAAAACAAAATATAAACGACAAACTGTAGAGTATTATGCAGACAAGTTAAACATTAGTGCAGTATACCTATCACAATGTATAAAATCAACAACAGGTAAAACAATTAAACAAGTTATTACCGAATATTTATTAGTTGAAGCAAAATCTCTTCTTAAACAATCTAATAAATCAGTTGCTGAAATAGGATATGCTTTAGGCTTTAAAGACAGCTCATACTTCATAAAATTTTATAAACGTTATACAGGATTGACTCCAAACCAATTTAGAGCTAAACTTTAATTATTCTAATAACTATAGAATATTACCTCTTTTGTATAATTTTTAGCCTAAAAATTATATGTACATCATTTTAAATTTGCACAATGAATCGATGTAACTTTAAAATGATGAAAAATATAGTATTAGCCTTTTGTATTACTATTAGTATATTAATTAGTTGTAAAAGCAATGAAAAGCATAAACAATTCCATAAAGAAAATAAAGGAATTGAAATTGAACTCACAACAATTTTTACCAATGACTTAGATAAAATGAAGCTTTTCTTTAATGAAAAAATGGGACTGTCTATAATAGATGAAAACCCAGAATTTGTTGAATTTCGTACGAGCGGTTCTCGTTTTTCAATTGGATTAAGAAACTTTATGTTTAAAACATTAAAAGATAGTACCTATTTAGGAAATAGAAAAGGAGCAGCTGTTGGTATTGGTTTTAATTTTTCATCAAAGGAAGAAGTTGATAGCTTGTATAAAAAAATGAGTAATAATGATGTTTTGTTTCTTCAGAAACCAAAACTAATGTCTTGGAATGAGTATACAGCTTTCTTTAAAGATCCTGATGGAAATGTTCACGAATTAATATATAAAGAGAAGTAAAGACAACCAAGGGACTTTAGTCCCTTGTATAATTAGATTTCCTGTATTTGATTACAGAATAATTTAGTTTAAAATAGATTGAACCCCGTTTTTCAGTTCATATAAAGTTGAAATTTCTGTGTCGGTTAAATTCCTATTAAAAATAGATAGATCATCCATCAGTCCAATATAGCCTAGCCCTAAATAAATATTAGATTTTGAAACATCCCAAGTAAATGGCGTATCAATCGCATTACGTGTTCCCATATGTTTTCCATTTATATAGAAAGAAGCTTTACCTTTTTCTGTATTTAATCCAGAAAAGTTAATTAAAACATGTGTCCATTTACCACTACCAAAAGGTGGTTTTTTACTAGTTATAAGTCTTTTATTGAAAATTGGATTTTCGTTATCTGGACCTTCTGGATTAGGATTCCAAACATTACGATCTCCAATAACACCCAATCTAAAATCACGTGGGTTTTCTTTTGTAAAATCAACCCAAATAGCAGCATCGTTATAACTAACATCAGTAATTTGAATAGGATCACAATATCCAGGTTTTAAATCTGTAGCAGGATCTAAACTTAACCAAAAAGAAACTGCACCGCTCCAATTTTCTTTACTGTAGTTTATATTTTTAGAACTTGGGTAATAAATATATCCTTTGCTTCGCTCTGTAAAAACTAATCCAGCACCATATTTTCCTTTTCCTTCTTGCCTCGTAATATCTGGTTTGTGTAATCCAACTTGAGCAGAATCAACAGCCTTTCTATTTGGTACAGTAAACATACGTGGATCTCCTAATGAAAAATCTGCATTAATACCAGTATTAAAAGAAGCATAAAATGTAAGAGCATCTTTTAAATTAGTTTCAGTAGTAGGTTTAGTTACTTCATTCGTTTTTTTAGATTGCTTACAAGAAGTAAAAATTAGGCAAACACTAAAAAGGTATGCAAATAGCTCAGTAGTTTTTATTGGATACATTGTAATAGAATTTTTAGAGTTAAGAATACAATCAAAAATACAAATTATACATTTTAAGATAAAAATTTTGTAAAACCCCTTCATTTCTAGCTCTAGAATAAGTTTTATTACCTGTAGAAATTAGGTGCATTGAATATTCTAGTTAGTAATTGTAATAATAGCATCTTAAAAAAGAGACCTCTGAATCAAAATTTTGAAAATCAAGGAAGCAGGGTTAGCTGAAGATAAAAAGCTGTTTGAGCGATAGCGAGTTCTTTTTATCAGTGTAAGGTTCCGTAGTATTTTTTTAAATTTTTATTCGAAGTCTTGATTTTTGTTTCTTTTCATCAAGGAAAAGAAAGAGGAGTTGATTTGTATTTTTTTATTCTTATAATATTTATTAAACACTTGACTCAAGTGAAATGTTAATAACAGGTATGGAGTAATCTGTATTAAAGTAACATATAATTGCAAATCTATTTTAGAAGTATAGAAAATAGAAAAGGAAGCGTTATATCTAAAACAATTTGAATGAGTTTGTTAATGTTTTGATAAGATTTATAAAATCTCTAGAATGTTATGTAATTTAGGAGGACAAACAATCAACTAAATTACAATTCAATGAAAAAACTTCTCAGTTGCGTGCTTTTAATAGCATTGTCAACTAATAATTCGATTGCTCAGGATCGAATTACAGGTGAACCTTTTGCTACACGTTCAGAAGTATTAGCTCAAAATGGGATGGTTGCTACAAGTCATCCATTAGCTACACAAATCGGATTAGACATACTTAAAAAAGGAGGAAATGCAATAGATGCAGCTATTGCAGCAAATGCTGCACTTGGGTTAATGGAACCTACGGGCTGTGGAATTGGAGGCGATCTTTTTGCAATGGTTTGGGATGCGAAAACAAAGAAATTATATGGTCTTAATGCCAGTGGTCGTTCTCCAAAGGAACTAACATTAGCATATTTTGAAAAGAAAAATATGGAAAAAATTCCATCGCATGGACCTTTACCAGTAAGTGTTCCTGGTGCAGTAGACGGTTGGTTTGAATTACACAAAAAGTTTGGTTCTAAACCTATGTCAGAAATTTTGACACCAGCAATAAACTATGCTGAAAAAGGATTTCCTTTAACGGAGTTAATTGCTTGGTATTTGAATAGAAGTGTACCTTTTTATGAATCAAAAGGATTTCCTAATATCAAAGACACTTATATTAATCAAAATGGAGGAAAACTTCCACAAGAAGGAGAAATCTATAAAAATCCATATTTAGCGAATACCTATAAAAAAATAGCTCAAGGAGGTAGAGATGTCTTTTACAAAGGAGAGATAGCCAAAGTAATTGGTAAATTTATTAAAGAAGAAGGAGGATTTCTTTCAGCAAAAGATTTGGCTGCTCATAAATCAGAATGGGTAGAACCTGTATCTGTAAATTACAGAGGATATGATGTTTGGGAATTACCACCAAATGGACAAGGAATAGCGGCATTACAAATGCTACAAATTCTAAAAGGATACGATTTTAAAAATATAGCATTCGGTAGCCCAGAGCATTTGCATCTATTTACGGAAGCTAAAAAATTAGCTTTTGAAGATCGTGCAAAATATTATGCAGATATGGACTTTTTTAAAGTGCCTGTTGAAACACTACTTTCAGACACTTATGCACAAGAGCGTAGAAGTAAGATAGGAGAACGAGCGGGGAAATATACAGCAGGAAAAATTTCTGCAGGAGAAACGATTTATATGACAGTTGCTGATAAAGAAGGAAATATGATTTCTTTAATTCAGAGTAATTATCGTGGTATGGGATCAGGGATGGTGCCTCCAAAATTAGGGTTTATGCTACAAGACAGAGGAGAACTATTTAGTCTGAAAAAAGGGCAGGCCAATACATATGCGCCTCGTAAGCGTCCTTTTCATACCATTATTCCGGCTTTTATAACGAAAGATGGAAAACCTTTTGTAAGCTTTGGTGTGATGGGAGGAGACTTTCAGCCTATGGGACACACTCAAATTGTAATGAATTTAATTGATTTTGGAATGAACTTACAAGAAGCAGGAGATGCACCTAGATTTGATCATACAGGAGGCGCAAGTCCAATGGGAGGAATTACCAGTGATACCGGTATGATTCGAACAGAGTCAGGAATTCCTTACAGCACACTTAGAGGCTTAATGGATAAAGGACATAGAATAGGAACAGCTAGAGGTATTTATGGAGGATACCAAGCAATTATGTGGGACGATAAAAATAAGGTATTTCATGGAGCATCTGAGAGTAGAAAAGATGGTCAAGCAGCAGGATATTAAAAATTAACCAACTAAATAATCAATCAAAATAATGAAACTTTTAAATGTAAGAGTTGTGTGGATAGTACTGTTATTAGCAGTTTTTACCGTATCGGCTCAGAAAATGGATGGAAAAACCTTTGCAGGGTTAAAACTCAGAAATGTAGGGCCAGCATTTACTTCAGGTAGAATTGCAGACATTGCAATTCATCCAGAAAATGAAAATGTATGGTATGTTGCTGTAGGTTCTGGTGGGGTGTGGAAAACGACCAATTCAGGAACTACATGGAAACCTATTTTCGATAAACAAACATCTTATTCTATCGGAGCGATTACGATAGATTCTAATAATCCACATACGATTTGGGTGGGAACTGGTGAAAATGTAGGAGGACGTCATGTTGGTTTTGGAGATGGAATTTATGTAAGTCACGACGATGGTGCTTCATGGAAAAACATGGGACTAAAAAAATCAGAACACATTTCAAAAATTATTGTAGATCCTAAAGACTCTAATATCATTTGGGTAGCTTCTCAAGGGCCTTTATGGACTTCAGGTGGTGAACGTGGTGTATATAAATCTACTGACGGAGGTAAAACTTGGAAAAGAACATTAGGAGACGATAAATGGGTAGGAGCAACCGACATTGTAATAGACCCTAGAGATCCTAATGTTTTATACGCGGCTACTTGGCAACGTCACAGAACTGTTGCTGGATATTTAGGAGGCGGCCCTGGTACAGGAATTTATAAAAGCACCGATGGAGGGGATACTTGGAAGAAACTAACAAAAGGGATTCCTTCATCTAATTTAGGTAAAATAGGATTGGCTATTTCGTCGTTTAATCCAGATGTAATTTATGCTGCTATTGAATTAGATAGGAGAAAAGGAGGACTGTTTATGTCTACGAATAGAGGAGAAACTTGGAAAAAACAATCAGATGCTGTTTCTGGAGGAACGGGACCACATTATTATCAGGAATTGTATGCGTCTCCACATCACGAAGGAAAATTGTTTTTAATGAACAATTATGTACAAGTTTCAGATGATCACGGAAAGACATTCCATACAATGAACGAACGTAATAAACACGTAGATAGTCATGCTATGGCCTTTAAAGCTTCAGATCCTAATTATGTATTATTCGGTACAGACGGAGGTTTATATGAAAGTTTTGATTTAACAAAAAGCTGGAAATACATTCGAAATTTACCAATTACACAGTATTTCAAGTTAGCCGTAGACGATTCAAAACCTTTTTATAAAATTTATGGAGGAACTCAGGATAATGGTTCGCATGGTGGACCATCGCAATCTATGTATTCTGATGGAATTACAAATGGTGATTGGTGGAAAACGCTAGGAGCAGATGGACATCAATCTGCAATTGAACCAGGAAACCCTAATATTACCTATGGAGAATTTCAGCAAGGAGCTTTATGGCGTATTGATCAAACTACGAAAGAAACGGTTTTTATTCAGCCACAAGCTTTAGAAGGAGATCCATTTGAACGTTTTAACTGGGATGCACCAATTTTAGTGAGTCCACATGATCCTAAACGTTTATATTTTGCTTCACAACGTGTTTGGCGTTCTAATAACCGTGGAGATGATTGGACGCCTATTTCTAAGGATTTAACCTTGAACCAAGAGCGTATGGAAATTCCATATTATGGAAAACAACAAAGTTGGGACAATGCTTGGGATGTATATGCAATGTCTAATTATAATACAATTACATCGTTAGCAGAATCTCCAAAACAAGAAGGTTTAATTTATGTTGGTACAGATGATGGATTGATTCAAACTACGGAAAACGGGGGAACCTCTTGGAGAAAGTTTACGCTAAGCACTATAAAAGGGCTTGATTTTGTTCCTTTTGTAAATGATGTTCGTGCGGATTTATTCGATGCGAATGTAGTATATGCAGCGGTAGATAATCATAAATATGGAGATTACAAACCTTATATTTTAAAAAGTACAGACAAAGGAAGAAGCTGGAGTATTATAAGTGGTGACTTGCCAGATCGTTTATTAGTATGGAGATTGGTACAAGATCATGTAAATAAAGACGTATTATTCGCGGCTACAGAATATGGAATTTATTTTACCTATAACGGTGGAAAAAATTGGATCAAATTACAAGGAGGTGTGCCAACTATACCATTTAGAGATATTACAATTCAAAGAAGAGAAAATGATTTAGTGGGAGCTTCTTTTGGTAGAGGATTTTTCATTTTAGATGATATTACACCTATACGTAACTTTAAACCGTCTATGCTTACTGAAGAGGCTACGTTATTCCCAATTAAAGACGCATATTGGTATAGAGAGGCGAGTAGAGTAGGAAGTCAGGGAGATGCTGAATACAAAGCTCCCAATGCTCCTTTTGGTACACGATTTACGTACTTTATGTCTGATAAGATAAAATCATTAAAAGATCAACGTAAAAAAAGAGAAAAAAACAATACAGACTTTCCTGGATGGGATGCCTTAGAAAAGGAAACAAACCAAGATGGACCTGATGTATTATTAATCATTAAAGATGCACAAGGAAACATCGTAAATACGGTAAAAGGAACGAATAAGAAAGGATTTAACCGAGTGAATTGGAAATTAAATTATCCAAATAAAAGAGGAGAACTATTATCTGGACGTGGAGATGGTACTAGTACGGGAAATATAATGGTAACTCCTGGTACATACACAGTTACGTTGGTAAAAAGAGTAGACGGCGTAACTACTACGTTACAAGGACCTAAATCCTTTAATGTGGTTCCAATGTACAAGGGAGCCTTGCCTAGAAAATCATACGATGAAATCAATGCCTTTAGAAAAGATGTTGTTGCATTCCAGCAAGATTTACGAGCAACAAATATGATGATGAATAGTGAAATGAAAAAAATAGCAGCAATGAAAAGAGCTGCAAATAAAACAACAGCTCCAAACGATGCTTTATTAGAAGACATTAACAAAGCAAGAATACAACTATTAGCGATTCAAAAAGAATTAAATGGAGACGCTGTTAAAAGCGCAATTGGTGAAAAATCAAACCCAACAGCAAATGATGGAGGCTTAATATCTTGGGCAGCTTTTACCAATACCTATGGACCAACTGGAACACATAAATCATTTTTAAATCGTGTAAAAAATCAGTTACAACAAGTAAAATTAAAATTAGAAAAAGTAGTAGATATAACACTTCCTAATCTTGAACGCCGTTTACAGCAAGCTGGTGCTCCTTGGATAGAAGGACAAGGTTTGATTAAAAACTAACAGACTTCTAAAAAATTATACAAAGTGATCGTAATGCTACGATCACTTTTTTATTTATTAAAATATCCCCATTGTACATTTGTATCAAAATTCTATCAGTTCGAGGTCTTAGATAAGTTTTATTATTTAGCATATAAAATTGATGTATTCAAGGTTAGTTTGTTTAAGTAGAAGATGATTCTATTAATAGCATCTTTAAAAAAACGACCTCTGAATTAAAACTTTGAAAATCAAGGAAGCCGCGTTGACTGAAAGATAAAAAGTTGTTTGAGCGCAAGCGAGTTCTTTTTATCAGTGGAAGATTCCATTGTATTTTCTCAAATTTTTATTCGAAGTCTTGATTTTTGTTTCTTTTCATCAAGGAAAAGAAAGAGGGAAGTTATTGTTTTTCTTTAAAATATATAGATTATAAAAGTCGTCAATGGTATTAATTCTTCTTAATGAAATGAAGAAAAATTATATTTAAACCTTACTATTAGTTTAGCATTTTATCTTTAAAGAAGTTTAAAAAGATTTTAATATGTGTCTTCTAACCTTATAATTAAATATTTACACTACGTTTTTTATATCTCTTTTCAAAAAGAATAACGTTTGTATAATACGTCTTGTAACCTTTTTTTAAAACACCGTATCTAACTAGAAATAAAAACAAAATATGGAATCATTTATAGGGTTTAGAGAGATTTTAGCACTTATCATAATTGTATCAGCAATTACTATTTACTTTTTTAATAAAGCAAGGCATTTAGAGCGCATGGCACAAATAGAAAGAGATCAACTAAATGCGTATCAGAAAAGAAATGGCAATTCTTATCTCGAAATAAAATTAGGATTATTGATGCTAGGATTAGGCTTTGGGATGTTTATTGCTTGGATTTGGGAACGAATAGATCGTACTGTTAATACTGACTATGCCACATATCCAGCCTTTATGCTTTTCTTTGGAGGTTTAAGTCTGCTGCTATCGTATGCTATAACAAACCGTTTAGATAAGCGTTCCAAAAAATAAGTATTCGTTATGGATGATGAATACCTGAAAAAAGTATTAAACGGAGATATTCAATCTTTTTCATATTTCATTAATACGTATCAAAATGCAGCGTATGCAATTGCAATTTCTATGGTAAAATCTGATGATAAAGCGAAAGATGTTGTACAGGAAAGTTTTATTCAGGCTTATAATGCGTTATCTTCTTTTAAAAAGAAATCTAAATTTTCAACTTGGCTATATCGTATTGTAGTGAACAAAAGTTTACGACTTCTAGAAAAAGAACAGAGATATGTGCAAGATGATTTATCATCAAATTCAATTATAGAAAATAAAATAAGCTATAATGAAGCATTACACAATTTAAAAACAGATGAATTGAAGCAATTAATAAAGAGTATACTGAATAAAATGCCATCTAAAGAAGCGTTGGTATTACAGTTGTTTTATTTAAATGAATTGAAAATCAATGAAATTTTTCAAATTTCAAACTTTACAAAAGCGAATATAAAAGTGCTATTGCATAGAGGGCGTGAACGCTTTTATATACTATTAAAAGATGAATATAATATCTCTAGTATTAATGATTTACCCTAGTAATATGGAACAAAAAGATGAATTAAAAGAACTTTTAAAAACAATTGATACCGTTCATGAAAACGTGAACTTAGAAATTGATATTATACAACAACTTGAAAAACAAGAAAAAATTCAAGCGGAAATCATTCAAAATAGAAGATATGGTTTTATGGGAATGATGATTACATTGGTCTTAACCGTACTCATTATTTTTAATACTCCAAACCTTGATGAAATTTTGAGAAAACCAATATTTCAATTAGGAATATGTGGATTTATTCTAATACTATTTTTTATCCAATTAGAAACAGCTTCAAAGAACTCGAAGAAAGTATATAAATCATAGTATACTATCTTTTTTAAACAGTAACCTATTATTATAAATATATAGCAATCAAGCTATTTTAACATGCATTTGCAAAAAAATCTTTTGCGAACAGGAAATCTATTACATAAATATAACATATAATGAAAATACTTAGGAACATTTTACAACATGCCTTACTTGTCATATTACTATTTTTCAACTCTTGTATTAATAGCCAAAATACTATCGAAAGTATTATGGACGATTATGCAGAAAATGGAAGAAAAACGATTGGAAGTCCGTTCACAGGAACTGTATTAGTTGCCAAAAAAGGTAAAATACTATTCGAAGGCTCTTACGGTTTTAAGGATCGAAAAAATAAGATACCTAATACAATAGATACTAAATTTCTTATTGGTTCTTTAACAAAACAATTCGTAGCCATGCTGAGTATGCAATTAATGGAGCAAGGGAGATTACAACTTGATGATCCGGTTACAAAATACCTTAAGTATATGCCCAAAAAGTATAATGATATTACGATACATCAATTACTTTCACATACATCAGGATTACCACATTATGAAGGGTTTGTAGCTATTGGCATCAATAAGAATGCATTGATACATAATGCATATACACCAAAGGAATTAGCTTTGTTAATTAGTAAGGTAGCATTGAGAAACGAATCTAAATCGAATACCACATTCCATTATAGTAGCTTAGGATACATGCTATTAGGAGCTATTATAGAGGAAGCTTCTGGAAAATCATTTTCAGAATTATTAAAGATACATATAACAGAACCTTTAGGGTTGAAAAACACAGGATTTGCGTCGAACGAATTTGTAAAAAAAGAGGTCGCTAAAGGATATGCTTTTAAAGAAGATAAAACCTATAAGATGATTCTCAAGAAATATGGAGGAGAATTTAAAGAAGTACCATATAGAGATCAATCTAACAGTTACACAGCTGGAGGAATGTATTCTACAGTAAATGATTTGTTTATTTGGAGTGAGGCCATAAAAAATAATAAGTTGATTTCAGAGGAAACAACAAAGCAAATGCTACAACCAGTACAACAAGGATATGCTTATGGATGGATTAGAAATTGGGAAGATATTATGGAAAGAAATATAAAAGGACAATTGTATTCGCATACAGGATCAACTTTTGGACATGCTTCTACAATTAGTATGTTTGATGATGGTACGACGATTATATTTACAGCAAATGTGAATAGAATAAAAGCTCAAAAAATAATCCACAATTTATATTTAGCAGCAAATGATTTAGAAGACGTTTATCATCTCAAAGGGTATCCAGATAGAAGTTCTTTGGCAGAATTTGAGGAAGATGGTGGTATAGAAGCCTTGCATACTTATTTTAAAGAATTATCTGATTTATGTGGATATCAAGTAAAACCTTCCAGCGGTTCATTACAGCAAATCATTACGCTATATTATAAAAATGGAAAAATTACACAAGGTGATAGTATTCGAAATGCTTATATAAAATTGTATCATCCATCTGAAGAAGAAATCAATAGATTAGGATATCGTATTATGAAGTTTAACTGCCTAAAATCTATAGAAATTTTAGAATACAACACCCAAAATTTCTCAAATTCAGCAAATGCTTGGGATAGCCTAGGTGAAGCGTATGTAGAGTGTAAATCCTATAAAAAAGCATTTGTATGCCTTGAAAAAGCAGTGAGTTTAGCTATTAATAGTAATAATCCAAATCTAACTTTATTTCAAAAAAGGTTAAAAAAAATAAAGTCATTGGTAAAGTAAGCTAATTCTTTCACAAGTTTCAATATTGTTAGAATTCTCAATTATTAAATTCAAAGTAATAGTATTCTCTTAAAACAAGAAGTTAAAACTTTAAGAGTACATATGTTTTTATGTGATTATTAGTAACTTTAGCAAAACAATCAACTACAAAAAATGAAAATAACGAATATTTACATGAAGTTTGGAGATCTTGTAACCTTAACATGCCTAAGATTAGAGAATGCTTAGATGTAGTGATTGTTTTTCACAATGGAGTAGATAAAAATCATTGAAAAATTTAGTTATTCGTAAAAAAATAACGCTTAATCAATCAATACTTTACATATTTAGAATCACATAATGAAAAAAACAATTATTGTACTACTCAGTCTCTTTTTGAGTGTTAGCCAAGCAACACATGCTCAAAAAAGAAAAAAGAAAAAGACTGAAGAAAAAACACCGTTAGAAACAATCAATATTTCTGGGTTGAAATGGCGTAATGTAGGACCAGCCTTAACTTCAGGAAGAATTTCTGATTTTGCATTTAATCCGAATAATCCTTTTGAATATTATGTTGCTACAGCAGCAGGAGGTGTATGGAAAACAGTAAATGCAGGAATTACATACGAACCAATTTTTGATGGACAAGGATCTTATTCTATAGGTTGTATTACAATGGATCCAAACAATTCAAATGTAATTTGGGTAGGTACTGGAGAAAATAACAATCAACGTTCTGTTTCCTATGGAGATGGTGTATACAAATCATTAGACGGAGGGAAATCGTGGCAACACATGGGTTTAAAAACTTCTGAGCATATAGGAAAAATCATTGTTGATCCAGAAAACTCTGATATAGTGTATGTAGCAGCGATTGGTCCTTTATGGAGTAAAGGAGGAGATCGTGGGCTCTATAAAACAGAAGATGGGGGAAAAACATGGACATTAATTATAAAAGTTGATGAGCATACTGGAGTAAATGATGTGGTAATGGATCCAAGAGATCCGAATGTTTTGTATGCTTCTACCTTTCAAAGAAGGCGTCACGTATACACCTATGTTGGAGGTGGACCAGGATCTGGAATTTTGAAAAGTACTGACGGAGGAAAAACATGGACAAAAATTAATAAAGGTTTGCCTAATGTAGAATTAGGTCGTATTGGTTTGGCAATTTCTCCTGCAAATCCAGAAAAAATATATGCTATTGTGGAAGCAGCAGATAGAAAAGGAGGCTTTTTCGTATCTACAAATAGAGGAGCAAGTTGGAAAAAACAAAGCTCTCATGTAACTAGTGGAAACTATTATCAAGAAATTATTGCAGATCCTATAGATGAAAATACAGTGTATTCTATGGATACGTGGATGTCTGTAACTCATGATGGTGGTAAAACTTTTGAATTAGTTGGAGAAGATACCAAGCACGTAGACAACCACTGTATGTGGATAAATCCCAAAAACAACAAACATTGGGTTGTAGGTTGTGACGGAGGAATTTATGAAACATTTGACGCTGCAAAAACATGGGATTTTAAAGAAAACTTACCTGTAACACAGTTTTATAAGGTTGCTGTAGATAACGACTATCCTTTTTATAATATTTATGGAGGAACACAAGACAATTTTAGTTTAGGAGGACCTTCTAGAGTATTAACAAATCATGGAATACGAAATTCAGAATGGTTTATTACAAATGGAGGAGATGGTTTTGAATCTCAAATAGATCCTAACAATCCAAATATTGTATATGCACAATCACAGTACGGTGGTTTAGTTCGTTTTGATAAAAAGAGTGGAGAAACTGTAGGAATTAAACCTAAAGCTAGAAAAGGTGAAAATGCATATCGCTTTAATTGGGATGCTCCGTTAGCAGTAAGTAAGCACGTTCCAGGAAGATTATATTTTGCTGCCAACAAAATATTTAAATCAGATGATTATGGAAATACTTGGGAAGTAATTAGTGATGATTTGTCGCAACAAATAGATCGTAATAAATTAAAAGTATACGATCGCGTAGTAAGTATAGATGCAGTAATGAAAAACGGATCGACTTCTCCTTATGGAAGTGTTGTTGCTTTTTCAGAATCACCTGTAAATAAAAATTTATTAGCTGCAGGAACAGATGATGGATTAATTCATATTTCTGAAGATGGAGGAAAAACATGGCGTAAAATTTCAAAAATTCAAGGAGCACCAGCGCAATCGTATGTAAATAGCGTGTATTTATCTAGACATAATGAAAACGTAATCTACGCAGCATTTAATCATCATAAATATGGTGATTTTAAACCGTATATATTTAAATCAACAGATAAAGGAAAAACATGGACTCCAATTGCATCAAATCTTCCAGAACGTGGTAGTATTTATGCTATTGAAGAAGATACTAAAGACAGAAATCTTCTTTTTGTAGGAACAGAATTTGGTGCATTCTTTTCACCAGATCAAGGAAAAACTTGGAAACAATTAAAAAGCGGACTTCCAACGATTGCAGTTAGAGACATTGCCATTCAGGAACGAGAAAATGATTTGATTTTAGGAACTTTTGGGCGTGGATTTTATGTATTAGATGATTATGCTGTATTAAGAAATATTAAAAACGTAAAACCAACAGAAAAAGCTAAAATTTATCCAATTCGTACTGCTTTAATGTGGGAAAAGAGTAGTCCTTTAGGGCTACCAGGAAAGTCATTCCAAGGAGATAATTTGTATACAGCACCTAATTTAGGCCCCGAAGCAATAATTACGTATTATTACGATTCAAATTTCAAATCGTTAAAAAGTCAACGTCAAAAGAAAGAGAAGAAATTAATCAAATCTGGATCAGATACACCTTATCCAAGTTATGATGCTTTAAAAGCAGAGACAGAGGAAAGTAAAGATGAGTTGGTTTTCACTATTAAAGATAAGAATGGGAATGTAGTAAAAAAAGAGTTCAAACCAGCTAGAAAAGGAGTACAACGATTCCTTTGGAACTTACGATATACTCCTCAAGATCCTATTAGTTTGAGTAAACCAAGATTTTACAATCCTTTTGCTGGTAAAAAAGAAGGAACCTTAGTAGCTCCTGGAACATATACGGTAGAAATGTCATTGTTAAAAGATGGTACGTTGAGTAAATTAACAGATCCTGTATCTTTTGAGGTAAAACCCTTGAATAATGTTGAAATGCCAGCGAAAGATCGTTTAGAAAAAGTAGCATTTCAAAAGAAATTGGCCAAGTTACAAGCTGATTTAAGAATTGCACAAAACTTAATGTCAGAATCTAGAAATAAGTTACGTTATATAAAAGTAGCCATTAAACAAGCAGATCAACCTTTAGGAGGCTTATTAACTGAAGTAAAAGGAATTGAAGATCAGTTAGAACAAATTCAGTTAGATTTATATGGAGACCCAATAAAACGTAGATTAGATATAGATCAGCCATTATCTCCTGCAAGTCGCTTAGGATCTATTGGTTATGAACAAAAATATTCTACTGCTACGCCAACAAATACACATAAGGAAAGCTATGCAATAGCTAAAGAACAAGTTGAAGCGATTAAAAGAAAAGCAGAGCAAGTGTACAATCAAGATGTAAAAGCTTTAGAGAAGAAATTAATTGCTTCTGGAGCGCCTTATACACCTGGAAGAGGCTATGAGGATTAAGTTTATATATCTTAACCAAAATCTTGTTTAAAAATTAGTATAAAATAAAAGTGACTGTAAAAACTACAGTCACTTTTTTATATAATTATATTCAGTTTTATCTTCTTTTATATCTTAAATCTCTAGCTTTGATCTCTTTACTCCATAATTCTTTACCTTCTTTATTAAAGATTTTAATGTTTAAAATACGATCTGTGCGAGGTCCACTAACGTTTAAGATTCCAAAATTGTGTTCACCTATTAAGGTATCCTCTAATTTATAAGCATTATACTCCTCTTTACTAGCATGCGCTCCAGAAGTTAGGGGAGAACAAGTTAAATCGTATAGAGGATAAACATTTTTAGCTTCTTTCATTCTACTAAGTACTGTATGATGTCTATCTCCATCTAAGAAAATAACACCCTCAATTTTTGCTTCTCTAATCTTTTGAATTAAATAGGCTCTCTCTTTAGGAAAAGTAGCATAGTTTTCATGCATTGCTTCAGAACTTAATACTTGTCCGCCTATAGCAATAAATTTAAAAGGTGCTCTACTAGAAGCTAAAGCATTAATTAACCAGTCAATTTGTTCTTTTCCTAACATTTGACGCTCTCCTGTGAAATTTCTATTAGCAGTTCTATAATAACGATTGTCTAACAAGAAAAAATCTAAATCTCCCCATTGGAATGATCCTGTAATTCCACCAGTATCTAAAGCGTCGTAATTTGGATTTCCCCAAAAAAGTTTAAACATCTCAGCAGATGTTTTCTTCAAAGGAAAGCTACCATCAGAATCATTAGGACCAAAATCATGATCGTCCCAAATAGCATAATGATGAGTAGAAGCAAGTAAAGGCTGCAATTCTTTTAATGATCTTGTATGTGTATATCTATGTAAAAAGCCCGTACGTGTATTCCAATCCGCTTCTCTTAAGTAGGTATTATCACCTAACCAAAGCATAAAATCAGGTTTTTTATCATATACAGCATTAAAAATCTCATAACCGCTACCGTAAGGTTTTCCAGGTCTGTCAAAACGCTTTTCATTTACATAAGTACAGCTTCCAATAGCAAAATTTATTTCTGGAGGATCTGTACGCCATTGCCATAAAGTTTGTGATTGAAACTCCATAGGATAGTTTCGTTTTACTTTCTTTCCATTTACATACAATTCATAGGTATACTTTTTCCCAGGCAGCACCTGATCTGCTACTAATTTTGCAACAAAACCATTGTTGACTTGTGTAGTATATTTTTCTGTTTTAAAACGTTTCTTAGGTTGTTTTTTATCAAAATACTCAAAATGAACGGTTGCAGGTTTTGTAGTTTGTACCCATAATAAAGCTTCTCTCATTGTTGAATAACCTAACATTGGTCCAGATTGTACTAAATCTTGAGCAAAAGAAATTGCAGTATGAAGTAATAGTACAATTACTAAAAAAAGTTGTTGTTTTTTCATATCTAAAGAATATGTGTTCTTGATTTAATAACAAATTTAGAAGTTTAAAACTATTTTATTCATACACAGAACTTAAATAAAATATTATCAATACGCTATTTTAAAAGATTTAACCAGTTTTTGTAACTAAGTTGAATCAAATACCGTCTAATATATATTTAAAATCAACGAAACTAAATGAATTCAATTAGTAAACCTACGAGTACGCATCAAAAAGACTTCTTATTAGACCTTATTATATACTTATCAGTAATGTTTTTAATAAGAGAAATTTATTTTCCTAAACTTCATTTCATTACTAATGGACTATTTTGGTCTTTTTCTACTTTAATTATTGCTTCTTGGAGAATGAAAGTTCGAAATATTTCTTGGAAAGATTTAGGTTTACGAAAACCAGAAAGTTTTTTAAAAATGATACTGGTTACCGTTGGGATTTTAGTAGCAACACCTGTCTTAATTATTATTTTTCAGAAAATACGTGACGTTTTACCATTTACACTAACTCCAGATATGTCATCTGAAAATGCTGTTTCTAAGTTTGGAGAATTAAAAGGAAATTGGGTGCATTTTTTCACAATTATTCCCTTCGTATTATTACAATCTACATTAGAAGAGTTACTAGATAGAGGTTTTCTAATTTCTTGGTTTGAACGCTTATTTTCTTCAACTTCATTTGCTACTGTAATTGCAGTTATATTACAAGCTTTAATTTTTGGTTTTAGACATTCTTATGATATCTCAGAAAGATCTATTACTGTGGCTATTATTGGTTTGGTAATGGGAATCGCTTATGTAAAATTTGGCAGGAATTTATGGCCATTAATTATAGCTCATTGCATATTGAATACGATGTCTATGGCTGGACGAGTTTTAGATTAATTTAAAGAAGATGTTTACCTTAAAAAGGCAAACACCTTCTTTATTCTTACTTTTTTGATTTCATTAAGAACACAGTTTCCTTAATAACAAACCAACAGAAGTATACAATACCTACAGAGAAAATAACGTCTCCAACTATTCGCATCCATTTTATAGTTTGTACAGTAGGAGTGTATAAAAGTTCAGCATCTCTAGCGTAAGAATATCCTTTTGTAATTGAAGTATACGCTTGTATAATTCCTAATGGTAATAGACTTAATACCACCATTAAAATCAATCCAATATTTAATAACCAAAAAGCATTTCTAATCAATTTTTCATTCCATAATCTTTTAGAATATAATCGTAAACACGTAATTATGAATCCCATTCCTAACATACCATATACACCAAATAATGCTGTATGCGCATGTACAGCTGTGGTATTTAATCCTTGTATGTAATACAATGCTATTGGTGGATTAATTAAGAATCCAAATACCCCAGCACCAAGCATATTCCAAAAAGCAACAGAAATAAAGAAGAAGATAGGCCATTTATAGCGTTGTATCCATTCATTCTCTTTTAATAAATTCCAATTCTCTCTTATTTCAAACCCCATTAAGGTTAAAGGAACAACTTCTAGAGCACTAAATGTAGCTCCTAATGCTATGGCTTGTACAGGAGTTCCTGAATAATATAAATGATGTAAAGTTCCTATAATTCCACCCGCTAAAAAGATAGTTGCAGAAGCAATAGAAGCTTTCCCTGCTGTTTTAATTGAGATGATTTTCATTCTAGAAAATAAATAAGCAATCGTTACAGTAGCAAATACTTCAAAGAAACCTTCAACCCATAAATGTACTAACCACCACCTCCAATAATTTATTACAGGTAATGTACTATTTTCTCCATACATTAAACCAGAGAAAAAGAACATTCCTATGGCCATAACAGCTACGAGTAGTATAATTAATAAATGTTTAGAATCGTCTTTTTTCCGAATGGCAAAAAGAATATGTCTGCCCACCATAAACATCCATAGAATAAGACCAATAGCTAATAATATTTGCCAGAACCTTCCTAAATCCATATACTCATATCCTTGATGTCCAAAGAAAAAGTTTGTAGAAAGTTCTAAAAATTGATGTATTCCTAACCATTCACCTAACATAGAACCTACTACTATAATTAATGCTGCAATGAATAAGAAATTAATACCCAAAATTTGATATTTCATTTCTTTACCACTAATCATAGGAGCTAAAAATAATCCTGTTGCTAACCATGTAACAGCAATCCAAAACACAGCTAATTGTGTGTGCCAAGTTCTTGTTATGGAATAAGGTAAATATTGCGATAATTCAAAACCAAAAAAAGCTTGTCCTTCTACAGTATAATGCACTGTAATAATGCCCAGTACAACTTGTAAAGCAATCAATAAAGAAACTACAAAGAAGTATTTTAAAACTGCTTTCTGAGATCTAAATAAAGGCATTGCAAGTAAAGGATCTTTGCTAGGACTTGTAATTGCTTCTCCTTTTTCATGGTTTCTGATATGATAAAATGCGAGAATACCTATAAATAAGATCAATAGAATGATTGAAAAACCAGACCAAATTTGGGAATCTGCAGTAATTGTATTATTAATTAAAGGTTCGTGTGGCCAATTAGAAGTATAAGTATAATCTTTATTTGGTCTATTAGTACTTGCTGCCCATGAAGTCCAAAACAAGAAAGCATTTAATTGTTTTAGTTTTGTACTATCTGTTAGTGCTCCTTTTTGAATAGCATACTTTTCATGTCCATTAAAAAATATGGAACTATAATGTTGAATATTAGCTTTAATAGCTGCCAATCTTGCTTTAGAAATAGTAATAGAACCATCTGATTTATTATAAGTATTGGTTCTAATTTCCTTAACCAATCTCGCTTTAAGAGCACCTTGTTTTTCTACATCTAAATTTTTATATGACGAACCATAATCTTTATGCGCCCAAAAATTCAATAAATATTTTGCTTCTCTATGAATCCAGTCAGCAGACCAATCTGGGGCTACATAACTTCCATGTCCCCAAATAGATCCTACTTCCATACCACCTATAGATTCCCATACATTTTGTCCAGTTTGTATATCTGATTTATTATAAAAAACCTCATTTGTTTCTTTTACAATTACCTTTTCGGGTATGGGAGGTTGTGTTTGATATATTTCTGTACCTACCCATATAAGTGCAGCAAAAGATGATACTACTACAAGGATAAATATTGTCCAAATTTTCTTCATTTCTTTAATTGTTTAGTTTGTTTTCGATTGAAATTGCTTTTTTAAATAAAATGTTGTTTTCTATATGAATGTGTTTGTGCAAATCATCTTCAAACTCTTTAAGTAAAATGAAAGCTATTCTGTAAGTACTACAGCTATCTTCTGGAGGTTGATAATTATTAGATAGCTCAGCAATCTTTCTAAAACGTTCCCCTTCATTATCATGCTCTGTATGCATCATTTCAATAGGATTACTGATAGAGCCAAAAGGAGGAGGCGTGAGTTTTTCGTTATTTTTGTTAGCCTTTGCAATTTTTTTAATAAAGGGAAAGAGAATTAACTCTTCTTTCTTCATATGCATCGTTAAATCACCTAAAGCATCTTTAAATAAGGTATTTATTTCAAAAAGCTCAGGATGCTTTTTCCCATGTACATTGCATATCTTATCTAAATAACTAATGATTTCTGGCCCTCTTCTTTCTATATATAAATGATGATTTTGATAGATATAATCACTTAAAAAGCCAATATCCCAACTTTGATAATCTTTCGATGTAGATGAAATTTTATGCAACTTTTTTATTTCGGATATAAGTACTTTTATATCAATATCCTTTTCTGAAGATACTTCTTTTAATGTTCTGTTACCGTTACAACAGAAGTCTATTTCATATTTTTTAAAAACAGTTGCTGTATTATAATTTTCAGCAACTATTTCTGAAATCAGTGTGTTAGTATGTATATTCATTTTTGTGTAAAATTTGAATTCCTATAATTAATAATGCTAATACTTTGATGAATTCTAAAAAGACATATAAAAAATGATCATACGTCTGTTTAACAGGCATATTTGTAATAATTAATTGAACTCTTTCATCTAAAATGGGTAATAAGTAAAAGCTTTGAAATACTAGTATTGAGAAGGGGAGGAGTAAACTTCTAAAAAGCTTCTTTTTTAATAAGGTTTTGTTGTTAAGTATTACTATAATAATAATCGTAGCAATAACTAATTCTACTTTGTTTAAAGCATTAAAAACCAAACTCCCAATAGCTAAACCTATTTTTTGAGTAACGCCTGTAGCCTTAAATTTTAACCAAGCTTCCATAAAACTAATGGCCCCAACAAAACCAATCCAGATGAAAATTGATGCACTTATTATATATGGTTTTAATAATTTCTTCATTGTATAACAGATGTTTTTATCTTTTATGTAAATTGTTGTTTATAAAGGATATTTTTATCTTTTATTGTTTTAAAAATAAAGAGGGACCCCCTCCTTAAAAAATGTATAGATTATCTTTTTAGTTGTAGTATTTTATTTTCTCCAGTTTCAGATTTTAATAAGTCGTATACAGTTGTGGTTTCTAGCATAGTCTTTAAATTACTTCTAATATCAATAAACTTATCATGAATAGGGCATGGATTTTTAGCATTACATTCTTTTAAACCAAGTCCGCAACCAGTATAAATTTTATCTCCATCTATCACTTGTACAATTTGACTTAATTTGATCTCTTTTGTTTTTTCTTCATGAATTAAGAAACCACCATAAGGGCCTTTTATAGAGTCGATTATATTATTTCTAGTTAGTATCTGTAATATTTTCCCAGTAAATGCTTCAGGTGAATCTGTTGCACTAGCAATTTCCTTCACACTGGTTTTATTACCTAGTGAGGTTTGTTTAGCGACATAAATAACAGCTCGCATTCCATATTCACATGACTTTGAAAACATATATAGAAAGTTTCTGCAAATATAAACAGTTTTTATAAAGGATAAAAATATCTTTTATAAAAACTGTTTAATTATTTAATGTAATACAAGGGGAGAATAGCTTACAATTCAATAAATAAATGAAAAATTAGTTCAAAGTATGTTTCTTTATATATTCTTTTGGACTCATTCCTATTTTCTTTTTAAAGACTCTCGTAAAGTACTGAGGATATTCAAAACCTAGTTTGTAAGCTGTTTGAGAAATAGAGAAGTTAGGATTTAATAATAAACTTTTAGCTTCTTCAATTAAGAATAAATTGATTTGATCTATTGCTGTTTTTCCAGTTTCAGCTTTTATCGTATCACTCATATATCTATGACTTACTTTTAATTGAGCAGCCATCCAATCTACAGAAGGAATACCTTCTTCTGCAAATAGATCTTGCTCAAAATAGGTATTCAGTACATCTTTAAACTTTGTAATTAAAATCTTGTTATCTTCTGTTCTGTTTATAAATTGTCTTTTGTAGAAACGATCTGCATATTTTAATAAGGTTTCTAGCTGCGAAATAATAATTTCCTTACTAAATTCATCTTGGTTATTAAGATATTCTATTTCAATATTTTTGAAAATATCTTTGATGATTTGTTCTTCTTTAGGAGATAAGTGCAAGGCTTCGTTTACATTATAATTAAAGAAATTATATTGTTTGATTTTTTGATAAATATCTAAATTACGAATATAATCCTTGTGAAAGGCTATATGATAGCTTTCGGAACTGAATACAATATTTTTAAAACTTAATTTTTGATTAGGTGCAGTAAATAACAATGTTCCATTAGAGCAATCATACTTTGTACGTCCATAGGTTACTTCGCCAGAGATAATCTTTTTAAAACTGATACTATAAAACTGACAATTAAGTTCTATTGGATCATCAAAATCGTAGCTATTACAATTTACTTCCTCATCTTCTTTTAATGTATTATGTACAACACTAAATAAAGGATTTTCAGACTCTGGTAACTCAAAATGCTTGTGATACTCTGATATTGTATTAAAATGATAACTAGGCATTTTACTTTAAATTAAATTTAAATGTATGATATTAATTACGATTCCACCAATTTTGAGTAGTTGATACAGTCTCGTTTATGGTTGTAGGTTTTCCTATTTCAGGAATTACTAGTGTTAAATTTAATTCTTTTGCTTTCTGCATTACTCTTTGAACAGGATCTGTCCAAGAATGTTGTGCTAACTTAAAAGCTCCCCAGTGAATTGGCATTGCTTTTTTAGCTTTTACATCTATCGCAGCTTGTGCAGTTTGCTCAGGAAACATATGTACTTCTGGCCATAATTCGTTATACTGACCACATTCCATCATAGCAAAATCAAAAGGACCATATTTCTCACCAATTTCTTTAAAGTGTTGAGCATAACCGCTATCACCGCTAAAGAATATTTTTTCATTTGGTGATTGAATTATCCATGAACACCATAAGGTTTTATCTCTATCTGATAATCCTCTTCCTGAAAAATGTTGTGCTGGTGTACTTACAAAAGTCAAACCTTCAAATGTTGTTTCTTGCCACCAATCCAATTCAATAATTTTATCTTTAGAAACACCCCATTGTTGTAAATGTGCTCCAAGTCCTAAAGGAGTAAAAAATGTATTTACTTTATGCTTTAGTTTTCTGATGGACTCATAATCTAAATGGTCATAATGATCGTGAGAAATTAATACGGCATCAATTACTGGTATTTTTTCAATTTCAATAGGCAATTCATTACTAAAACGTTTACTTCCTAGTAAAGGATGAGGCGCTGGAACATCACTAAACATAGGATCTATCAAAAGATTTTTGTGACCTATTTGCAATAAAAAGGCTGAATGTCCAAACCAAATGAATCTAGTTGCACCTTTATAATTTGCTATCTCTGTAGAATCTACCTTTTCAACAGTAATAGGAGGAGTAGGTCTGGCATTAGGAATGCGCTTAAACATTCCACCAATAGCTTTTAACATATCACTAAAACTCATATCAGATTTGATACCGCCAATATTGACAAACTGCCCATTTTTATAATGCGCTGATTTAGCATATATCTTTTGCTGTTCTTTGCTTGTTTTAGCTCCAAATTGAGGACTTAAATTGACAAATAAAATTCCAATAACTATAATGATACCAATAAGAATTCCAACAGTTAACAACATCTTTTTTATAATTTTAAATACTTTTTTCATTATATGACTTAGAGAATAATTAGATTTTATTCTTGTCTTAGTTTATTAAGGGGTGTAAAACAATAGTACGAATTTAAAAATTAGCTCCTTTAATTATAGTACGTAGGTAAAGCCATTTATTTTTAAGCGTAAAGTAACAAGATATACCTAATATAAATAAAAGGAGCTCGAATATGAATCTATACTATCTATACATTACAATTATTTATTGAAAAATGCTGCTACAGCATCAGTTGATACTTTTACAGCTTCTGGTTTGTAATAGAAATCTACATGTCCAAATTCTGGCACAGCTAAAACTTCATGCTCGTTGGTAAGTTTATCAATAAATGCAGTCGAACAAATTGCTGTAGGTGCATCTTTACCATATACAACTAACGTAGGTTGTACAATTTTATCTGCATAATGTTCTCCTATAGATATAAGAGATTCCATTGGTTGATCACCTATATGCATGTTAGTGAAATTTTCAATAGTTTTTGGGCCTTTAATTCCATCTCTTCCATAATAATTATACGATTCTTCAGCCATTACTCCAGCAACAGCAATATAATCTTCTCTAGATTGCTCATCGTTAAGTCCAAAAGGAGCTACATAATCTGGTTTTCTTGTTTCATATATCTTTTGTCTCGAATTATTTGCAGCCGCAATCATTTGGTTAACCATTGCTTTATCGGTCCATTGAAAAGCATCAGAAGCCATCATACCAGACACAGTAGCAATTTTTTTAATTCTATGGTCTGTTATTGATGCTGAAGCGATGATAGAGCCTCCTTGACATACACCCATTCCATAAATTTCGGAAACAAAAGAAAGTGTTCCTAAATATGAAACGGCATCCCAAGTATTTTCAATTAATCTAAACATATATCGAGATTGTTTAAACTCTCCAGATAATGCTGGTGAATCTCCCATTCCTAAATAATCAAATCCTAAGAAAACAAATCCTCTTTTAGCCATTTCTGGTCCATAAGTTCCTAAAACTTGCTCTTTTACTTGTGGAAACGGACTAGCGCCAACAATTGCTTTATATTTTTTGTTTTCATCAAATCCTTCAGGTAGGTACAAATCACCAACTAATGCTACTCCAAATGATGTAAAGGTTATGCTGTTTTTTCCTGCTTGTAATTTCATAATATATACTGTTTTAAAATTTAGTTCAAATTATTTGATTACAAAATTAGGCCACACATCAAGTGTAGTTTTTAAACATTTTGGTAAGAGACGTATACATTTTGGTATAAAATAATTTTCTATCAACCATTGTTAAGTAACAACTGGAATTGTGTAAAGCTTTTAAAGTGATTTCTTTCTTTAAAAAGAGAAATCGTCGATATGCATACAATGTCTTTGAACTTGTATACAGAAGCAAGATAAGACGGATACTACATTTGTATTATTAATAATTTATAAGTGTAAAAAATGAACAAAATAGTCTTAATAACAGGAGCTTATAGAGTGGTAAAGGAAAAATATACCAAAAGAATTTAGGTTGGGTGTAAACTAACCCCATTTCGTTTTTAACTCTTTATATTTAGTTCGCCCAATAGGAATGGGATCACCATTTTTAAGTGTAGCGGTGTATTTACTTCCAGAAGAAACATTAATTTGAGCTATCTCTGAGGTTTTTACTAAGTAAGATTTATGGATACGTTCAAAAGAAGGAGCTAATAATTGCTCTAGCTTTTCAAGTGATTTATCATGCAATTCTTTCCTATCATTTTTTAAATAAAGTTCTGTGTAAACTCCAGCACCTTTTATATAAAGTACCTCTTCAATAGCAATCAATTGTACTTTATGACGCTTTTTTATGGCTAAAAACTTAATTGAATTGGTTGTTGTATTTTCTTTTGCATGTATTCGTTGTAAAGCTTGTGCTAAGCGTTCTTTATTAAAAGGTTTTGGAACAAAATCGAGTACCCCATATTCAAAAGCTGTAATGGCTTGATCTTTATATGCAGAAATAATAATGGTGTGGAAAGATTCACCAATTACTGTAGTTAATAAATCAAAACCACTGTCACCGTTAAGATTCAAATCTAAAAGCACCAAATCTAAAGTATTATGTTCTATAAATTGTATAGCAGCTTGTAGTGTATTTATATGTGTTATAGACTGTATTGTATCTCCAAGAATTTCACGAATCATTCGTTGTATTCTTTTGGCTATTCTAGATTCGTCTTCAACAATTAAAATATGCATTTTCTTAACTATATATTTTTATGATATTCTTCCATCCATGAGTAATGGGTTCTGAACTCAATTCCCAGTTTTCATGATAACTTTCTGTAAGTCTAGCTTTAATATATTTTAAGCCTGTACCTTCCTTTTGATGTTGTACTTCTTGTTTTAAAAGAGTAGCATAGGTTAGAAAGGTATAAGATTTGTAATTAGCGTTGGCCTCATAAATAAGCTTGAAGGTAATGCTATTATCTTCCATAGGCAAACTGTGTGTAATTCCATTTTCTAGCAATGTATGTATAATCCCAGGAGGAATTTTTTCTCTAATATCAATGCCTTCTTCTTCCCAAGAATAGCGAATTTCTTTTCGGTATTCCATTATTTCTAAATGCGTACGACAAAGTGTTATTTCTTCAGTAATAGGAATCAATGTTTTACTTTCAATTCTATTTAAAAGATCAAACTCTTTTGCTAAAGCTTCTATAAACAAGACTCCTTTTTTAGGACTTTCTTCAATCCAATCGATTAATGAAGTTAAAGTATTCATCAAAAAATGAGGTTGAATGTTCTTTTTAAGTAGCTCTAAACGTAAACGAGTAGATTGTACTAATGAATTTTCATAAGCCAATCGTTGTTCTTTAATTCTTAACGATAGTAAATAAAACATACCTAAAAGAACTAGTGTAAAACCAACGAATAAACTTTTATCAAAAGGAGTAATAAAACTAATCAATGCTGATAAGAATAGTGCTAAAAATACGAGATTTGCGCCTTTTATCTTTTTATTGACTCCATAAATCACAATTCCAAAAGAAAAAATCCACATGCTTAAAGACATGTTGTTCGCTTTCAATTCAAAAACATGTCTTGATAGAAAAATGTATAGTAAGATTATGGTATATATAAAGAATAAGGCTTTTCGTTTAGGAAAAGGAAATTCCATAGAAAAATAGAAAGGAATCAAAAAAGAGATGCCTAACATTAGAAAACCTATAATTTTTAAACGAACCACATGCATTTCGTAGTGAATTGGAATATAAGCTTTCGTAAACTCCACCATAATTAAGGCAAAAAAGAGAAAACATGTGATACTGAAGATAAGTGTAGCAAATACTTTTTTGTCACTAAAAAAAAGGAATAGAAAATAAAATGAAGCGATTAAAAAGGCTCCTGCAAAAAGATGCATGTAGGAAGATTCTATCATTTGATGAGTTAATAACGCATCGTAATCAGCAATCTTCATTTGGTATATGCCTATATGATCTGGATAGTAATAATTGCTCAAACGAAGAGCTATTACATGTTCCCCTTGCTTTGTTAAATGAGAAGGAATATGAAAAGTAGGCCATAATTCACCTTCTGGCGGCAAGTTAACTTCTTGTCCAGGATTTCCATTTTTCCCTATTAAAACTCCATCCCAAAACACTTCATATGCACCATAAACTTCTAACTGAAGTCCGTATTGTTGCAAAGGTTTTGAGCCTTTTAGGATATGAACTTTAGTTCTAGACCAGAAAATCTGATCTTTTGAAACCTTTTTCAATCCTTTTTTCCAATCGCTATCATTAAAGTCTTTTAGTGTCCATTCTTGTTGATCACCAATTTGATACACTGTCTCTAGTTTTTCGAAAATGACCTTTTTAGAGCAAGCACTTACTAGTAAGAAGCAATATATTAAAAGAAAATTAGGCGAACATCTCAAATTCATTTCCATACGATTTACAGATGCAAGATAAACATTATTACAGCCGTCTTAGAGTTGTTCATTAATGTATAGAGCAGTTGAGATATTTTAAACTAGAAAAGTAAGAGAAAAATATCTCCTTTGCTGTATAACAGTTATAGAACTGTTTAAATAAATAATACATCTAAAAACACAAATAAAAGTAATGATAAGAGCTACGATTTTAAAACGAGTAAATGTACTGACTTTAAGTGCATTGTTAATAGGCTTTACTTCTTTAGCCCAGAAAAAAAACAATTCGAAATTACCTTCACATACAATTGCTTATGGTTCTAAAGGTATTTGCTTAACCAATGCAAAAGGCACATCAGAAGTTAGGCTTACTGATGGTGATCATGGATACCCAGCTTGGTCTCCAGATGGGAAACATTTGGCTTTTTATGGGTATTATGATAATAAAAAAACGTGGTCTATTCATACCATTAACAGCGACGGAACACAAAAGAAGCGAATAACACATGTAAAGCATAAATTAGATAATATGCCTTCATGGTCTTACGATGGAAAGAAAATTGTATTTGCAAGGGAATATTGGGATAAGGATAAAGTTTGGCATTCAGAATTATGGACAATGAACGCTGATGGAACCGAACAAAAACAAATACCATCTATTAATGGAGGAGGACCGCGGTTTTTACCAGATGGACGTATTATTTTTCATTCAGAACATAAAGACAAAGAGAGTGAAATAAGTATCGTAAATATAGATGGAAGCAATTTGATACACTTGACGAATAATGAAGCAGAAGAGTGGGATCCTAAAATTTCTCCAGATGGAAAACAAATTGTATTTACTTCAAAAAGAGATGGGAATCATGAAATTTATGTAATGAATATTGATGGTTCTAATCAAAAACGATTAACTCATAATACTGTTGATGATTATGGACCTTCTTGGTCTCCAGATGGTTCACAACTAGTGTTTCAATCAAAATTAGATGGTCATAAGGAAACGGGATTATATATTATGAATAAAGATGGTTCTTCTATCAAAAAAATCATAGAAAAAGGTTGGCAACCCGCTTGGTTTAATCTTACAGAATGAGGAGTTGACTTTAATTTTTTGTTTAATTAGATTTTCTTTTTCAGGACATTATAGTGAGATCTAATTAAAATTATAGCATAATTATTAATATATTTAACTTTTGAAATATATTAATGATTATGTTTTTTTTGGTTTCTTAACATGTACAAATGGTCTTTAATACAATACAATCGCTATTAGAAGAAATGAATATTTCTCGGTTTCAAAAACATCAAGAGTTTCATATTCTTAAGTTTAAAGATCATTTAGACGATATTCCAATGAAAACGGATGCTCGTAAATGTAATTTCTTCCAAGTAGTAATTACCAAACATCATAATGTAGATGTTGTAGTGGATAATGTTGCTTTTTCAGCAATGGATGATAGTTTAACATTTATGGCTCCATTACAAATGTTATCTACAGATGTAAAAAGTGTGGAGAATTTAGGTTTGGGATATATGTTAGCTTTTACACCAAAATTTTTGCGTTTGGGAATTTCAGATTTTGAATTACTACAAAAGTTTCCTTTTTTTAATGTAAATCATTCTCCTGTATATTTCTTACATGAAAATAAAGAGAAGTTTTTCCATTTAATGGAAATGCTTTACAATCTATTTCAAGATTATAATGAAGAGAATATTGAAATAATTCGTTCATACTTAACGATCTTACTTTTTGAAGGAAGGAAATCCTTTTTAAAAGGAGATATACAAAATAGTGCTACTTCTAGATATAATGAGATAGCATTTTCGTTTGAAAACCAAATTAAAGCCAGTCAGAATAAAAGAAAACCTTTAGACTATTATGCAGATAAACTCAATATTAGTACTATTTATTTAGCAGAATGCGTAAAAAGAGCTACAGGCAAAACTGCTAAACAAATATTAACAGAGTATGTTATTCTTGAGGCAACTTCACTATTATTACAATCTATGAAAACTATAGATGAAATAGCATTTAGTGTTGGTTATTCCAGCACATCAAATTTTGGACTTTTCTTTAAAAAGCATACTGGAATGACTCCAACTGAATATCGAAAGGCTAATAAATGATATAATTAACCTAAAAAATTAATAAATAGCCGTCTTCTTTTTTAAAAGCTTTGTTAATCAGTATTTTAAAGTGTTTTTAAAAGTGCTAACAGTGTAAAAACCTTATTTTTAATAAATTAAACACAATTTTTAATATTAAAAGCAATAATTTCTAGATGTAGTTTTGCAAAATAGTTATTAAAAATATTAAATCATGTCAGAAGTAATAAATACAAAATCGAAAAGAGATTTCTTTTGGTTAATGCTCACTTTTATCTCATTAACAGCTTTAGGTTCTGTAGAACTTTTTGAGCAAATAACCTATGTTATTAATTGGTTAGTAGGCGATCCAGTAGTGAATGCAGAGAGTTTTAGGAAGTTTCATCATGCTGTAGATGCAGGAGTTTTTCATTTTCCAACGTCAACCATTGTACTAATTGGTTTCATTATGCTTATCATAAAAACATCAGGTTTTATGAAAAACCTAGCAGAGAAAAAAACTATTTGGTTAGCTTTTGTAGCATTTTTAATTACCTATGCTATCTCAGTATATATTATCATGGAAATTAACGTACCTATTTTTAATGAAAATAGTGTTTCAGCAGAATTAATTCCTGGTAAACTAAAACTATGGGGGATTTTAAACATATTTAGAGTTCTTTTACCTGCATATGCAATCTATAATTTATCTAAATTATTAAGTCTAAAAGATTAATCGCATTGTTTTATAAGAGAAATTAAAATACTAATTAAGTAATACTTTTTAAAGAATGAGAACTTTTTTTGTTGAGTTCTCATTTTTATTTTAAAGTGGGTGGAATGAATATTTTATACTGAAAAGAGTAGAGGAGTAACTACAAAATGTGTTTAGATTGTTAAAAATACTTGTATTTTGCGATCATGTTAAAACAAATAAACTTTTGGAACACAATAGTCGTACTTCAAGTAGTTTTCGCTCTCATACTACTGTTTTTTTTAGTTCGCCTAATAAAGAAAAGTAAAATTTATATTCCTCTTTTAATTTTTGCAATTCTTACTGTATTCGATTCTATAATATTAGTTTTATCATATACAGGTTTAATTGAAAAGTTGCCACATTTAATTAATACAAATGAATCTCTTTTTTTATTATATGGATTACTTCTCTTTCTATACATAAGAAATTTATTGCATAGACGTCTTATTTATAAGAAAAGTGATGTATTATTTTTTCTTCCTTTTATCGTATCACTCTTAGTTTATTTACCATATTTTTTTAAAACAGCCGCCGAAAAATTATCATATTATAATGCAGAGTCAGGTATCGATTTTTCAGAAGAAATTTGGGAATGGCTCTTTTACTTTTTAGTAAATATATATTTCCTATGGAAAGCATTAGAAACTTTAAATGTTTTCAATTTTAATCAAAAAAAGCAACTATCAGATGTAGAAAACTCGAATTTACTTTATACATCTAAATTAATTAAAGTTTGTATTATTTTGTTTTGTTTGGAGTTCGTATTAGTATATATATCTTTTCTTGGGTTTAAACATTTTGAAGAAATATATTTGATTCTTAACTTCCTTAATGGCATTGTATTTTTATTAATCGCTTTAGATGCTGTAGTACACAGTAAGTATATATTAGAAGACCAAAATTCTTTAATAGCATTACCGATACTAAAAGAAGAAGAAAACGAAACTAATAAATATGCTAAATCAAGCTTAACCGAAATATCGTCTAAAAAGATTAAGACAATATTGCTTGAGTTTATGGAAAATGAAAAACCATACCTAACTCCTAAATTACGAATCAAAGATTTATCAGAATTAACCAATATTCCCGCACACCATATATCTCAGGTTATTAATGAATCTTTTCAGCAAAACTTTTATGAATTTATAAATGCCTATAGAATTAAAGAAGCTGTACTTCTTTTAAAAGATCCAAAACTTAAAGAGTATACTTACGAATCTATTGCTTATGATGTAGGTTTTAACTCTCGCTCTGCGTTTTATACTGCATTCAAAAAAATTTACAATACAACACCTACAAAATATCTAAAGAAGTGATATTTAGGTATGTAATTTGAGTTTCCTTATAAGTTAATACAATTCTTTACATTAAAAATTTGTCTTGGTTTAGAAATCAAAACAGTAATTAACGGGCTTAGTGTTTTCTTTGCAAACTAAGGTGCAAAGACAATGAGAAAACAAGATCAATTAACTTCTTTTTTACTCAAAAATGATAAGGAGATTACTAATCAAGATATTGAATATTATAAAAATAACCCTGAAGAATTAGATGTATTAGTTAACAAAGAAGCTTTACAAATTCGAATTCTACATTACTTTTTTATTATTGGACTAGTACTTCTTTTCGGAGGAAAATTTATAGGGTATTTTTTTAAACATGCAATAAGTGATTTTATTTCTGATGTAGTTATTGATAGCATTGTTGAAATAGGAAATGCTATTCTAGGTGGTGTAGTAGCCGCTTATTTGTTAGAATACCTTCAAAAAAAGCAATACGAGCAAAACTTAAAATTCCGTAGAGAAATAAAACGAGAGATAAAAAAATCTTTTAAAGCAAGTACATAAAGAAAATTAGAAAAACAAAAAATGAATACAAATAGCATATACATGAAATCTTTTTTAGTAATACTATTAATTGCGTCACTATTAATTGTAGTGGGATGTGGATCTGATCTACTTAAAGACCCTTATTATTCTATACCTAAAAAATTAACCACGAATGTAGCACATAATTTCAAAGGGAAAGTGATTATAATTGGAGCAGGAGCTGCTGGCTTATCTGCTGCTAATGTATTGGAAAATAGTAACGTTGATTATAAAATATTAGAAGCCACTGATAGATATGGTGGAAGAATAAAAATGAATGATTCGTTTGCTGATTTTCCCATTGATTTAGGAGCTGAGTGGATTCATAATAAAAAAGCAATACTTAATCGTTTAAATGGAAAAGATGGAAACGAACCTTCTGAGGATGTAATATTATACCAACCAAGAGATATTTATTTATGGGATGGTGAAACATATAGCGAAATGCCAAAAGGTGAAGTAGATGAGATGTATACTGTATTAAAAGAATATAAATTTAAAAATGCTACTTGGTATCAATTTATAGATAACTATTTTGCTCAAAATGTAAAACAAAATATTGTTTATAATTCGCCTGTTATAAGTATTAATTACGAAGGAAATCAAGTAGTAGTTACTACAAAAAATGGAGAAAAACACACAGCAGATAAGGTTATTATAACTGTTTCGATTGGTGTATTAAAATCTAATGCAATTGCATTTGAACCCGCTTTACCAGCTAAAAAAATAGCTGCAATTAATTCAGTAGTTTTCCCAAGAGGATTTAAATTATTTTTAAAGTTCTCTGAAAAATTTTACCCAGATATGATAATGTCTGAAACAGAGGTAGGAGAGAAGACCTATTATGATGTTGCTTACCACAAAGATAAAGACAATCATATTTTAGGTTTATTATCTACAGGAACTACAGCAGAAGCATATTATAAACTTGGTTCTAAAGAGGAAATAGTAGCAGCAGTTTTAAAAGAACTAGACATAATTTTTGAAGGAAAAGCTTCGCAATATTACTCAGGAACATATGTATTAAAAGATTGGGGAAGACAAGCATTTACATTAGGTACTTGGACAGAAGGTTTTGATGAAGATTTATATGATTCTTTATTACAATCACTTGATAACAAAGTCTATTTCGCAGGCGAAACTTTTGGAGGCGTATATAACTCTACGGTGCATGGAGCAATTATTTCAGGAAATAAACAAGCAATTGAGATGTTGAAGAATCGTTAAGAGTAGATTATAAAAATAAACTGTCGTATCCTTTTCTTAGATATTTATACAAACTAATGAAGTTGTAGATTATGAATGATATATTAACATAATTTGCACTTCATTATTTGGTAAGCGTCGATATAAGTATTGAGGTAGGAATGGATAGTATGTCATTACTTTCATAAAGTAGAATACTTTCAAGTATTTTTTGTTCCTTTTCTTTACGCTGAAGAATACTTAATGAATTCAACTCTTTTACTACAGAACTGTTAGATTCCTTAAAAAATGTCCAAAAATCTTTACTACTTCCATGCCATTTAATATGCATTGGATGTCTTTCAATAGTAACATTACTTAAACCGTTCTGATTAAATATTTTCAAAAGCTTTGTTTCATCTGAAAATAAGTTAGGGTTTTTAGCATCTGGATAGGCTATTTTATCGTCATTATTGAATAATAGCTTCGTAATGGTATTAAATAAAATGTTATCACCAGTCCAAGTTGTTATTATTATTTTTCCTTTTGGTTTTGTAACACGAAGAAGTTCTTGAGTGGCCAGATGTACATCTTTAAAGTACATAAAAGAGAAAAAGCAGGTAACTATGTCGTAACAAGAATTCTTATAAACTAAATTATGTACATCAGAAATTGAAAACTCAACAGAATTAATTGCTTTACTCTTACTATTTTCTTTTGCTTTTTCTATATAAATACTAGATATATCTGATGCTTTAAATGAGCAATTAGGATAAATTTTAGACAAAAGAAGTACATTATCTCCAGTACCTGTAGCTACATCTAAAAGCCTCTTATTTTGTTGTGCACCAATTATACGACTTACTTTATAGACAGCTTCATCTACCCAAGATTTTAAGTTAGAATGCCACTTAATCCAAGGATCAGCCTCTTCTTGTAAACTTGTATTAAAAGTATTTGCTATTTCTTGAAAATTAATCATCTAGTATCTACTATTCTAATGATGGTATTTTTGCCTTTAAGTTCAGAGCCATCTATTTGAATAATTCCCATAGGATGTTTAGAAATATAGCTAGGACAAGGAATATAGTAGGCCCAAATAAATGTAAAACCTATTTTACCTTTAAGATCTTCTTCATTTAAATAATGCTCTACTGTAAAATTAGTAGTTTCTTCGGAAGATACTGGAGTAAGCTTAGCTATAATTTCTTTGTTTTCTGATACTAACCAACATTCTAGTTCTAAATTAGTATCCATTGTCCAGGTTACTTTCGCTGTTGTGTCATCAGTTAATTGTTCTTGTGTTTTAGATAAATGACAAGCAGGCAAGTTAAATGGGAAATAATCTGTAGGCCATTGAAAATAACGATCCCAATAAGGGTCTTTTTCTATTGCTGTAATCATAGAAGTTTATATGTTTTTAAATGTTGATAATTGTCTAAAAGATCCAAACTTACCTTTTTGACTCAAACGTAAAAAAAGATGAGATAAGGCTCCGGTACCGTATAGTACTGATAAATAATAATTCTCTGAAGCCCAAATATCACTGAACCATTCTTTGGTTTCTAATTTCCTTGACACAATTTCTTCAGCAAATAATGTTGCTAAATCATAGTATTTTTCGTCTTTTAAAATACGGTATAGGTTTAAAGATAAATCGGCATATGCTATTAATTCAGTTACCTTTAATTCTTTAGGTTGAGTGCTTAAAAAAGTTTCAAAACGCTTTATTAAAGCTTTATCATTTTTATTTAACGCTAAATATTCTAATTGTATTAATAAATCAGATAGAGTGGTTGAAGATGTTTCATTAGCTATTAAATTACTTTTTTCTCCTAAAAGAAATTGTAGGTACTTTATTCCCATTTCAGAATCTTGTAATTCCGTTTTTACCGCAGCTTCATCTGGAATACACCTAATGTTTTTATGTTCTGCATGTGATAATGCTAATAATTTATCATTGTCTACATAATTAATTAAACTAAATAATAGGCCAGGATACCCTGTAATAAAACCTGAAGAAGCATTTTCTACTAGTTTTTCATATGGAATTACAGAAAGATAATATGCTAAAGCTGTTTTTAAGTTGGTATCTTCTATATATTTAGAACAATACTCTAAAGCTATAACTTGAGATCCTATTCCCATATAAGCACCAACAATAAAAGGTTTACTTGAAGTATACCATTCTTGGGTAAAGTAATTGAATTTATCTAATGATTTTTCTATAGTTCCCAAGGTAGATTGTAAACTACCTATAGCGAATTCTTTATAAATAGAATCTTTAAACGCTCTATATAAATCTGTAAATAACATGCTTAATCCGCAAGTTCCAGAAAAAATATCTGGTTTAAGTACAGCTAACATATTTGCATCCATTTCAGGATGATAGTCTATACCTATCCAAGATTTTTCATTTGTTTTGTCGTTTGTAATAGCCTGATTTATGATCATTTGTGCACACTCTTTTGACAAACGTGTCCAATCTTCTATAGTTAGTTTGCTTTTTAAAGAAGTGTTATATGTTACCTTAGGTTGCTCATGTGAACCTCCAAAATAATTACTTAGAATGATGTTTTTATGTTCAAGAACATTAAAATTCTTTATGTTTTTTAATCGCTTTACAATTAATTCTTTTGAAGAATAATCAAAATAATTATGTGCAATTCCTTTAGAGGTTGGTAAATTACAATTACCACCAACAGCGTTAAATAGAGGAACGTCTAAATTTAAAATAGAGGAAACTTCATGATCTATTACATAAGCCATGTTCTTATTTAAAGAGTTATCCTCATTCCAAATTTCACTGTATAAAGAGAATAAGTATTTATCTTGTACTATTCCATTAATCAAAGCTTGAGGATGATACGAATTCTTAATAAGCCTCATATAAGTCCATGTATCTCTATGAATATATCTTAACAATGCATGATCAAATAAATGAATAGGACTATCTTTAGCTAATAACTTAGTTTTGTTATTGGTTAATACTGTATTCATTTCTTCATAACCATCTAAAAAATCAGTCATATAATCTGAGGATTTAGCATAAGTTCCTCCAACTCTAGGCAAATAATCGTCTTTTTCCCATGAAATATAGCCATCTTTAGATTTCTCCATTTCGAATCCTAATTGATCAGTAGTGGTTAAATCAAACTTAAACGGACTCGAAAACTTTTTAATTGGAGTTAATGTTCCTAAATCTTCAAACTTCACTCCAAAACCAATAGGAGTAGGCATAGAAACGATCCCAATTTTTACTGCAGATTCTTCAATTTGATGTAATGCGGCTTGTTCTGTAGACAACAAATCGTTTTCATCTTTCTTAAAGTTTTGAATAACCATTTCCAAATCAATAAAAACAGGTTGACTACCATGTGCTATAAGATTATCTAACCAAAAATCTCTTGCTCCTAATAATTGGAATAATCTAGTAATCATTCCTAGTCGCTTATAAAAATCTTTAAACTGATTTATATTTGTACATTCTTTATAAGTTATAAATTCTTCCCATGTGTAAGAGTCTCTAACATCTATTTTTCTAGTAGAAAGCTTTAAAGAAAGTTGTGGGTTAAGTTCTTTTAAAAGAGAAAAATAAGAGTTTGCAATACTTAAATCTTTAGGCTTATAAACTAGTTTTTTTCCATTTTCAAAAGTTAGAAGTGCTACAGATCTTCCATCACAATGCACATCTCCAGCATCTCCAGAATACTTAAGCAATAACCCCAAATCTTCGCCATTAAAAAACGTTTTAGAAATATGCTTTTTATCCTTAGATAAACGCTCTATAAATTCTGTAATAGCATTAGACCAATTTAAATAGGTAAGTGCTATTAACTTGGCTATTACTGGATAAGTTTCTATTCTAGATAGCCAAGAATCAAAACTATTTAAATTATTTGTAGTGGTATCTGTTTGAAATGCTGCTGTAATATTATTTAGATAAATTTCTGTGTCTAATAGAGATACCGTTAAAGCTGTTAGTCTATGTTTAAACACAGTTACCATCTCACTACCAGAAGTATAAGTTATACCTAACTCTAATCTATCGCTCTCATTTATAACATGCTTTTCAGCAATTTTTATAAATGGGAATAAGATATTATGGGTCTCATTATTCTCTACATGATATATTATATCTTTTTCTTGGGCATAATAATCTTCTAACTCTAAAAACAATTGTAATAAAGTAATAGCCCATTTAGGCAAATTAGTTTCATCTTGTATACTAACATTTTCTTGTAACGCATTAAAAAAATCGTCTTCAGACCAATTCATAAAAGACAACCATTTTTTAAAACTCTTCTCAGAACCTTTGGCAATAGTATGTATCCATTCTTTTTTTAACGTTTCATGATTGGTTTTATTTGTATCTAATCTTACAAATGAATCTTGTATACGTTCTTCTATAGATGTAGCTTTTGCAATTACATTTAAAAGTCTTTCTCTTACAGAATTCAATGCTTTGTCGTTTCTATTTTTCACTAATAAATCCATAAGAAAATAAGGTGTTAATTGCTTTTTTTGAATCGATTAAACTAATATCAAACTGTTCTAATGCATGAGCTTGAATTTCTTTAAAAGAACTTTTAGTATTAGTTATAAGCTCAATAAGTTTAGTTATTACAGGATCATCAATTCTAGAAAATTGTTTTTTCTGATTGAATCTTCCTTTTAGTATCACCTCATTTTCTGTAAAACGAGTATGTATCCATGGATAGAATGCAACGAAATCATCTAAGTCCATTTCTGATTTAAAAAATCTTTCTTCCCAAGAGTTTAAAATGATTTGCAACTCTTCTATATTTTCAAATTTAGCCTCATCAAAAATAATGTACCCCAAAGGCCATTCATCCGTTGCTGTGGTTGGACTGATTAATTGGATTTTTCTAGATACCATATTTACCAAGAAACCGCTAACGCAGCAAATACTACCATTTGCATAATCTTCTGATGAATTGTAGTCAGAATCTTTATGATGCCATGGAGCTGTTCTTAATTTTTCATCTTGTTCAGCTAAAAGATTGGGATCTGCTTTTGTTCTTTCTCTAAAGTTTCCAGAGTTACCATATGCATAATTTGCTTTTTTATTTAAAGGCAAACATTCTACTTCTGCTAATTCTTCTTCGGTATAATTTTTATGCACTTTACGCATAATACCTAATGATGTAAGCGAAAATCTATTTAACCAAGTACCATAATCTGACGATAACTTTAAGAATTGTTTTATTCTATCTATATCTTTGTGAGCTACAGCAGTAGTTGTAGGGGGGAAGACTCCTGTTTCATTATAAAGATCTATACAGAATTTTTCATAATATGGATTATCAAAAGGTTCTGTAGCCCAATATAAAAATGTAGATTTAATAGCATTTCCTAAAAAAGAATTCATAATTTGTATAAAGCGAATCCATTCTTCTTGATTCGTTTCATGAGAATAATTGTTTTTTAAACTATCTGGAGATAATGCACAAAACCAACAACCAACTGAACAACCTTGCGATAATTCTACAGCTAAAGAAGAATGGATATTCGTATTGGTAAAAAATGGTCCTAAATCATAGCGTTGCCTTTCTATTTGGCGTTTTCTCCAACTTAACATAGAAGCTTTGCTAGGAAGGCAATCATTAAGATAAAATTGTTCTACCCATCGTTGTTTATTCTGAACAATATTCCACATTTTAATTACTGCTTCTGGAGTTTCACTGTTTTCTTTTTCAAACAGGTAGCGTACGTCTTCTCGATCTATTTTAATATGATTCTTTTCTAAAGTTTCATTAAAATTTAACTTTAGGTTGTTCATAAAATCTGGATCTGCAGAAAAACGTTCGAAAAATCGTTTCAATCTTGCATATTTACGCATAGATGCATGAAAAGTATCTTTGGCTTTTATAGTAGTGTTCATGATGTTGTGTGCGTTAATTTGTTACCTAAAATGAATTCTCCAACTGAGCTTTCTTTGAAAGGGGAATTATTTGTTAATTTTTTAAATACTTCTGTATTTCCATTACCTAAGGCACAACCTCCTATATTCATATCTGTGGCTACCAAATACATTGTTTGATATACAACACCTACATGTTTAAGAATAGCAGCATAAGCCATTGATTCGTATTTCCAGAACATTCTTTCAAAGTCTGCCGAATAGGTTATAAGTACAGGAGGAGTTTTAGAAGCTCCTGTACAAGCATTTGCATACCAAAACATATGAGCAGTTTCTTTATTTTGTAGCTGTAGTAAAGAAAGTTTGTGTGTAAAAGCATTGTAATAATAAAAACCAGACTCAAGTCCTTCACAGTCAAAAATTGTAATGTAAAAACTTAGTTCATAGATTGCTCCTCCTGAAGGATAAGGCGCTCTAAAAGTTTCAAAAGTTACTTGCTCGTTATTATTACCAGTTACAGTATAGTTTGAACGTTTTTGTATTTTTAAAGTTCTATATAAGAAGGTACTAAGTTCTTTGAGAGTAAGACCTTTAAACTCTCTACTAGAACTTCTAGTATCTAAACAATCTTGTAATTTTTTAGATTCATTTAGTTCCTCGAAGGAAGGTATTTCTAAAGAAATTACTTTTAAAACATTTTCTACTTCCTTTTTAATAGGTTTAGGCTGCTTTTTACCTATGAAACGGTATGTAGCGCCACTAGGATAATTATGTCTTCCGTATCTGCTCCTATTATGAAAAAGTAGATCGTGAAAATTCCATAGTTCTAAATTTTCTTTTTCTTCTGAAACAGTATTAAATTCAATGAAACCTCCAATAGTAAGTAAATAACAAAAAGAATTGACAAGGACTTTATCTACAGACAAGGCTAAGCTTATTTCTTCTATGGTTTTAAACTCAGAAAGTAGGAATATAATCTGACTACTAATTGGATTTGCTAATGTAATTTTTGAGGTTCCTATAGAAGATTCTAAAACGTATGTGTTATTAATGAGTCTGACAAATGAAAATTGCGATAGCTTCAAAGGAGGTAGTTCTTCCTTTAGTTTAGAAAAGTTAACAGGCTCAATCATATTTTCAAAACGACAGAAAAGATCATCAGCCATATATAAATTATAAACGATCGCTCCTAATGATTCTAAATGAGAGAGGTAAAATAAAAATAGACTTAAATCTCCGTAAGTACCCTCTTTTAATACAATACTGCCTAATTCATTTTTAGAATATGAATTAGTACATATTGCTAAAAGCCCTCTTTTTATAGGAAAGGTTAAGTCTTTTAATTGATATTGAAAGCCAACTAAATTTAAAAAGTCTTGTAAGCTAGCTTCATTTAAATTATCGATTTCGTTTTTAAAGGAAACTTTAAAATGATCTGTTGCTACATTTATACCCGAAGTTGTGTTGTTTTCTATCATGATAAATGAGTTTAGATAAACATAGAAATAGGGTTTAAATCTTTCTCTTCTAAAGGCTTTTCTAACCATCCCATTTTTACAGGAACGTCGTATAATCTTCCTTCTTTATTTCGCTTCCAAAAATGTCTAAGTCCAGGTACAAATACTTTTACGACATTTAAACCTATATCTGGGCGTGTTTGATCTAATACATGAAGTTCTAAGCCTAAAGCTTCTATTTTTGATTTACAATAGATTAAATCATCTTTTAAATCGTTGAAAATAGGTAGCTTAAAATCACTAAGTTTCGTTGCAGGTTTCGTTGTGTTTGGTAGTAAATAAGGTTGATTAATTAAGTTACAAGTTCTCCACCAATGTACTGTCTCAGGATCGTCATAATTGTATTCTCCAAGCGGCAACGAATCATCCATAGATGGCATCATTTGATTCAATTCAGTTAAAGCTCTTCGCAATGCTATTTCTGGATTTAAATGAGCAGCAGGAGCAAAGACTATATCTTGAAATTCAGTTCTATCATTTCTAGCAGATATTGCTATAAATGCGGGAATACCAGTATCTGCAGTTAAGTCTAGTACCCATAAATCTCTATTTCTTGATGTATGATATGCTACTAAATTATTAGCATAGGTATCATTAAAACTCTCTATATCTAATTTAGGCATGTTTAGTCTATTATACCACCAAAGACAAACGCTATCTCTTTCTATAAGTTCTAAGAATCCTTGAAGAATAGCTTCTTCTATTGTGTTTCCAGCAGCACAACCATTAGAATCTGGAGCATTATAAAAATCACTTTTAGCATTTTCTGGATGACTGTAGTAACAATATGCTGTAGGTATATATACGTAGTCTTTTCTGGTTAAAGACCATACAGGACTCCAGTCTATCTCTGCATCCTCATCTAATTTGTTTGGGATTACGTTAAAAAAACTACCTTCAGCATTAATAGCATCCCTATTTTTATATTGCGATTCACTAAAAAGCATACAAGAATTAGGATGTATTGCTTTGCCTTCTAGTTTATTGTATGTCGATTTTATTCTTGGTTCTTCATTTCTAAATACACCTGAGTATCTTTCGATTGCTTCACCTATAGCACTTACTTTTGCTTGAATTTCTGTACTTCCTTTACCACAACTATTGCTTCTTAAGTTTTTTTTAAGTGAAAAGAAGTTGGCCGTTTTTAAAGCCATATTTTGTCCAGAGATGTAAACATGTTGTAATTCATCGTTACTACTGGTAATTCGTTCAAGTTTATTTACAATACCAGAAATTGGGCTAATTAAGTGTTTATAATTGTTGTATGTTTCTGTAGCAGTGATTGATCTATGACCTCCATCTGTGAATTTCTTAATTCTAGATTGTATTTTTATCTTTTCTGGTAGTCTGTCATTATGTAAATATTTTTCTTCTCCGCATGTTTTACATTGAGGTCTTTTAACAATAGTATGATGTATTGTTTCAGTAGTAGAAAAATCAAAGGTGATGAGATCGTTTTTAATTTTTTGTTTATCAGTAACTAGTAAGAACTTAGAAATTTCCATTATAGTTAATTGATAAACCATTTTTATAGTAGCATTTGTACTACTATTACTAATGATAGGAGAGGAGATATACCCATTTTCTTTTAAATATACATCTACATCTCTATTAGCAACCAAACGTTGCAGCAAGCAATCAAAGCATGCGGTATCGTCTTTTTTGAATATTGGTCCAATCCATGCCTGAATACCATTTGGTTTACAAATAATAAAAGGAATATCTTTTTTCCATAATGCTCTAGCTTTTAATGCAAGTTCATTTTGTAAATAATCGTTTGTTATAAGTACAGCAAAGTTTTCATTTTCTTCTACAACATTAAAGTCCATATGATTAAGTTCCTTAGAAAATACTTCTGTAGTATAATCACCAAAACTGTAAATTTTAATTTTTGCATTACTCTTTTTTAATGCAACAGCAGATTCTTCTTCTGAAAATGAACTCCAAAAAGAAGATTCAGAATTAGATAATACGTTTTCTGCTTCAGAAATGTACTTTTTAGTTTCAAGTGAGGAGAGAATATAGTACACTTGACTCTTATCTACAACACCGTCAAGTTTTTCTATTATTTGAGATACTTCTAATTTGCCATCTAAATGTTTTACAACTTCAATTAAAGATTTACTAGTTAATAACTGGTGTCCAAATTCTGAACTTAAAATTAACTTATCGGTATCTATAATTGTAGGATGAATATGCTGCTTAAATCTGGGAGTTTTCATAAGTGAAACGATTAGGTTATAGTTCTTTAAAAATTTTGGCTTTGTTGTGTTTTTTCATGCTTAATTGAATATGGACTTGTATTACTTGAATACAAATCCATATAAAACAATCTAGCTACAAGAATTACTCGATGCACTAGATGCACAACTAGCACAAGAAGGAATTGTAAAACAAGTACTTGAAGTACTTTCACAACTTGCAGATGATTTTGAAGCTAAAGACTCATCCTTAATTTCATCTGAAACAGTAGGAAGTAATAAATACACATCTGTTTTTGTTGAATTAGGAATTTGAGAATTTTGAGGAGTTCCTTCAATTAGATGAATGTTTATTTCCTTAGGAAAAGATAATCCAGCATCTGTTAAGATTTTTTTTGGATTAGCAACATACTCTTTTTTGAAGTTTTCATCAGCTTGGGCTTTGGCAGTTACCTGCGTGATGATTTCTACGACTTGATTTTGATTCATCGTTTCTAAATTTTAATGATTAATTAATTATTTATCTCAAAGTTATCGATACAACTCGCTCATTATTTTAAGAATTGCTTTAAGACATTTTATATGAGCACGAGTGTATGTTATTAAGGTATAATTAGTGAAATATTGATATACAGCTATTTATGTTTCTTTTGTTTTAATAAGAACTGATTATGAGCTTTTGCGTGGCTTTATATATGCGTTTTTTGAAGCGTATTTTTGTAAATAAAAAGGAGAAAAAACCTGTTGACTTATGTACTGGTTTTCTAGACTTTTAAAGTCGAATCAACCAAATTAATGAATCTAATAAATAGAGGTGTAAAGTAAAAAGGAATTACAGTATCTTTTATTTCATAAAGAAATACTAAACCCTCTAAATCGCTATTTTAATAGGGAATCTTATACTTCAAAACTTATCCCATTAAAAGAGCCTATGATTATTTTTTTCTTCTATTTAAAAGTTTCTTTAACATCCAATTCGGTAGGATTATTAACAAATAATACCTACAAAAACTTGGTGTCCCCCCGAAAAACCAATAGTAAAAGAGTAGGGAAACTTAAAACTTTCTAAACCATGAAAAAAACACTTTTAAAACAATTACTCTATGCGCTTGTTATAGCTTTTGCTTTTACTGCTTGTGAAAAAGAAGTAGAAGTAGTTAACAATGAGAATGCAGATGTTGTAAACGCAAACAAATCACAAAAAAAGTCTAAGCCCAGCGAAATTGATCAAAAACTAGCTGAATATGTTAGAGAATACGGCGGAAAACGTGCTAAAGCTAATTTTTTAGGTAGAATTATAAATGAATATAATGAACCGATAAAAGGAGCAAAAGTAATTATAGCTGGTCAGGCAAAACAAACTGATGAAAACGGAATGGTATTCTTTACCGATGTAGAAGTACAGCAATATTTTGCACATATAAGAGCCTTCGCAGAAGATTATTTAGATGGTTCTAGAGTGTTAGTTCCTAATTTTGAGAAGAATAACCAAAATAACTTTACTATTAAACTTTTTAAATTCAAAGAAGTAGGAGTTATAAGCTCTGAAAAAGGGGGAAAAATAAGTTTTAAATCTAAAAAAGGAAAAGGCTATATATATTTTGATTCAGGATTTATGGATGAATCTGGAAACCCATACAATGGTAATGTAGCTGTAAGCCTTCATTACTTAGATCCTCTTAATCCAGATATAGCAAACACTATGCCTGGAGATTTATACGGTATTACACAAAACTTTGAACAAGTTGCTCTAGGATCTTATGGTATGGTTCAAGTAGAATTAAGAGGAGACTCTGGAGAGCAATTACAAATTAAAAATCCTGCTAAATTAATCATGCCAATTCATCCAGATCAAATAGCAACTGCTACTAACGAAGTACCTATGTGGTCTTTTAATGAATATGCAGGAGTTTGGTATGAAGAAACTATAGCTCAAAAAGATGGAAATTATTATGTTGCAGAAGTATCACACTTTTCTTTTTGGAATTGTGATGCACCTTTTCCTGTAGTTAATTTCTCTGCTACTGTTGTAGATGCTACAACATCTAACCCTTTAGCAGGATTAAAAGTAGAAATTACATATAATGGGTTTGCAAGGTTTGCTACCACAAACGCCAATGGATTGGTAAGCGGTAAAGTTCCTCAAAACCAAACGATGGAAATTAAAGTATTAGACAATTGTGGAAATGTACTATATCTAGATCCTTCTTTCGGACCATTTGCTGGTACAACAAATGTTATCATTCCAGTAACTTTAAATCCACTTCAAACTTTTACACTTTCAGGAACGGTTACTAATTGCTCTAATACAGCTGTTACCAATGGATATATAACACTTTCCTCTGCTACTGGACAGTATATAACAGGAATTGCAGTTACAGCAGGTACGTATAGTTATACTGGTATTGATTGTGTATTACCTTCAAATATTACAATTGATGGAGTAGATTTAACAACAGCACAAAGTGCAACAACGACAACCATTGTAAATGCTGGTGCTAATACTCAAAATTTAGTACTTTGTGGTGGACTTGCAAGTGAGTATATACGATATCGAGTAAATACAACAACTGGACCTTATGAATACGATTTAATACAACCTTTTGGAGCCATAAGAAATAGTAGTTTTCACCTTAGTGCATCTAATACTACAAGTGGTACTTATATTTTTGGAACTACACTAGCAGTTGGCGTTGGATATCCATTTGGTGTCATAGGTATAGAAAAGTTAGGGCATGTTAATGGTATAAATCCAAGTGCAACTATGGCGCTTCCAAATCCAATGACTTTTGACTTAGTATCAATTACTACAGGGCCAGGAGGAATAGGACAATACATTTCTGTAGACTTTGCAGGTAATTATGTAGACATTAATGGAAATACAAATACAATTGAAGGTCAAGCTCGTATTTATAGAGATTTTTAATCTAAATAATCTCATTAGTTAAAATATTGAGACTTAAAAATAGCTAAAGTGTCTATTTTTAAGTCTCTTTTTCTTTAAGCTAATCTATTATATAATGAGAAGAAGATAAGAGAGTAGTGATGTACACTTAGTAAATAATTACCTTTTTAGTTAAGATTTAAAATGTATGAAATAAGAAAGCTATTATTGTTAACAAGATTACGATTGTTGGCTATGAGAATACCATTGTTGTTAACAAGATTATAATTGTAAAGAAGAAGATCATAATTATTGTTAACGAGGTTCTAATTGTGTAAGGTGAGTAATAGATTGTTCTTAATAAGATTTGAAATGTAAGTGTTGAGAGTGCTATTGTGCTTAATTATGAGACTGTAGAGACTTAAAAATAGTGTCTTATAATTACTTGAGAATTTCTATGTCTTTTATTATAATATCGTAAAAAATAAAAGAGTTATCTTATTTTTGTCTTTTCATAAATTCTGAAGTTTGTTAGAGAAAAGACCCCAATTGCCCCAAACACAATTTATAAATACAGATTATTTTATATTCTGCTTAGAAGCTGTTCATGATATAGAGGTGGAAAATGTGACTCCAACACAACAAAAATTGGAAGAACTGACGATGGATTACGGTATTGCTAGTATTTATAAAACTTGTGATACTATAGAAGGTTTAGAAGAAAGTTTAAATGCTTTGGTATTAGATGATCATAATTTTAAAAATTATGAGATTATATACTTAGTTATGACTGGCGAAGCCAACAGTGTATGTTTAAATGGATATTTATATAATTTACAGGAAATTGCTGAGATTTTTGAAGGTCGATTAAATGACAAGATATTGCATTTTGCCAATTCAAAAGTGTTGGATTTAGATGAAGATGAAGCTCAATACTTTTTGGATATTACGGGTGCAAAAGCAATTTCTGGATATGGGAACCAATTTAATGGAATCGCTAGTTCAAATTTGGATAAAGTATTCTTTAATTTATTCAATGAAGATGACAATATGTTTGAGGTAGTTGAAGAATTACATCGAAAGCATTATAAACTTTGTAAACTCCTTGATTTTAGGTTGTATTATTAAACTAAGATTACTCAAAAAACTCTAGCTAAAGAATGTTGCTACTATTATTTCTATTACTATAGCTGCTACAATTCCAAATACAAATCCTTTCCAAAATCTATTTTTCATAATCTTAAATTTTAATTCTCCTGTAAAAGTACCAAAAATTAACCAAACCTATTTTTAAATTTCATAACAGTGTTTTCGATAACAGTATAACTATTTTTAAAAGTACTACGTGCGTTTTCTAGAAACGATAATAGGAGTGAAGTGGCAATGTGTATTGAATGGTTTAAAATATAAATAATACTTCTAAAACTTTATATTTGAATTATATAGATTTATAATATTAAATATGCCAAATTATAATTTTTATGATGTTTTTTCTTGGATAGATTTTGAAAGGTTTTCTCGAGATATAATACAAGAAAGAGAAGGTGTTGCTTTTGAATTAACCAAAATTGGAAAAGATAAAGGGATAGATTTCAAATATAAAACTGATAAAGTTTTTATTGTTGGTCAAGCAAAAAAGCGAAAGTATTATAAAGATTTTATTCGTGGTTTAAAACATGAAGAATTAAAAAAAGTTAAACGACTTAAACCAGATAGATATATAATAACGACTACATTAAGTCTATCTAATAGTCAAGTAGATGAAGTTTTTAAAATTTTCGATGGTTATATTATCTCAAAACAAGATATTTTAGGGAAAGATGAATTAAATGAATTATTAGAACAAAAAAAGTATAATGAAATAGAAAGGAGATACACTAAACTTTGGATTTCTAGCTCTAATATTTTACAAAATATTTTAGATGAAACGATTAATAGAAGACAGAAAAACTTAGTTCTTCAAGAACTTGATAAAATTAAGTCTGTATCTAAATTTTATGTGCAAAACTTAAGTTTTGATGAAGCTTTATCAGTAGTTAACAACGAAAATTATGTAATTATTTCTGGTACAGCAGGAAGTGGTAAAACTACTTTAGGTAGAATGCTAATTCTTTTTTATATGAAAAAAGAATATGAATTAGTAATGGTAACTGATAATATTTCACAGGCCTATGAGGCTCGTTATACAGATAAAAAACAAGTCTTTTTCTTTGATGATTTTTTGGGTAGTTTCCAATTTGATGATAAAATGGTTGGCGGTAGAGATTTAGATTCTCTAAATAAATTTATTGATTGGGTTAAAAAGTCAAAAAATAAAATATTGATTTTAACAACTCGTGAGTATATTTTCCGAAGAGGACAAGTAAAGTTTAAAGAGCAATTAAACAACGAGATATTTGATTTGAAAAAATGTATTGTGGATGTCTCTAAATATACTAGATATGAAAAGGCTGAAATATTATTCAATCATTTGTATTATTCTGAAATAGACCTAGAAGAAATTACATTTTTTAAGGATAAAAAGTATTACAATACTATAATTTTACATTCAAATTATAGCCCCAGATTAATTGAAGATGCTACATTTAAGTTTGAACTGAATGATTTTACTTATAGACATCAAGGAAGTTTTTATCATTGGTTCAAAAACTATTTAGATGACCCGTTTTCTTATTGGGAAAAACTTTTTGATAAACAATCTGTTGCTTCTCAATTGCTATTATTAAACCTTTTTATTTCATGTGAACCGTTAGAAATAAACCTATTGAAATTGTCTTTTGATAACGTTAGTAAAGTTTATAAAAAACAGTTTGATAATCTTAAAATTACGCCAAACACTTTTAAGGAGTCTCTTAAAGAGCTTTTAGATACATTTATAAATATACATGAAGATGATTATAATAATACACTTGTAAGCTTTCAAAATCCTTCTGTAAATGATTTTTTATTAAAATATTTACGGGAAAGACAAGATGTTATCTCTTTTCTGATTGAAGGAGCTACATTTTGGAATCAACTCACTTTTGTTTTTACAACCAATTTTAAGTACAAACCAAACAATAAATATGCTAATAGATTTGGTGAAACTATTGAAGAAATTAATGATGAAAGATATGTTGGTGGAGAAAAAATATTACTTGAATATAACAATGCTGAAATATTAGAAAATAAGATTATTAAAGATTTTGATAGATTAAAGTTTAGTAACATTAAAGAAAAAGAATTTATCGGTGGATTCACATTTTTTAGTTGCTTAGAGACTATTAAAATTTCAAAACTAATAGACATAGCTATATTTTTTGATATTAATAAAAATTTAGAATTGAAAGAGTTTATTTTAAATAAAGCTGAAAATATCTTTAATAATTTTAAGGAAGAAAATAAAAGGAAGTATGTATTCATGAAAAATTTCCCTAGTTTAATTAGAGTAATTAAAAGTTTTATATCTGACCCTTCTCCTGAAGAAATTGTTAAAATGTATAGATCTACTATTTTTTACAGTATTGATTATTATGGGCTAGGTATTTTAAAAGAGATTTATAATGAGGAGTGTAAAGAATATTTTGAAAAAGAAATAAAATCAATAAAAACTGATATTAAAAAACATATTATAGATGATTTAGAATGGCATGATGCTGAAGACGGTTACGAATCAGATAGAATACAAGAAATAATTGAATATTCCGAAGATATTTTCAAAAAGTTTGGTATGCGTATGACCAAAAAATTCAAAGAAAAAATGGAATTAGCGGCATTTGAAGGTTTTCCAAGAAAACATTATAGTCCTTGGAAATGGAGTGTTAAAAAAACTTCAAAAGAAGAGAAAAAGCAAAGAAAACTAAAGTTAAAAGAAAGAGAAAAAGAAGAAAAAGAGATTGAAAACTTATTTAATCAAGTAAATGAAAAGAAACCAATAGATGCTTTAATTGATTTTGAAAAAAGAATAAAGGAGAGTAAAGTTGATTACTTCAATAGATTTTTAGAATCAATTTTTGGAGATAATTTCACATTCAATAGTATATTTATTAAATTAAAATCTTTAGCATTTAAATCATTAATAGATTTTAAAGAAAACTTTACGATTAATTATTTAAAGGAAAACTTTTTTGATAATGATAAGTTTGAATCTGAAGAAGAAGTTATTAATGTATTAAACAAAATAAATCCAATATTAATTGAATATAATTTAAGATATAGGTTTGGAAATAATAACCTTAGAGATTACTTAGCACTTTTGTATATAAATAATGATATGAATGCTGATGTAAGAAAGGAGTTTTTAACTGATGAATACAAAGAAATTTATCTTTACAATGATCATACTGATTCGGGTTTTTGGGAAATGTGGTTGTCTATTAATCAAGATGTATTTGTAAATGAATTTGTAAGGGTTGAATGGAATAGTTTTAAAGAAGATCTTAAATTTAAAAATATATCTAATAATTTGGGTTTATTTTTAGCAATAACAAAATATGCAGAACAGACTTTTAACATTGGAATAGATACTAAAACAAATAAAATGGAAAGTTTGGGAATAAGTGGTGGGAGTGGAGCCTTATCTGATATATTTAGATTTTATGATAAAGAAGATTTATTTGATTTACCTGAATTATTTTTTGATTCTAATTCTTATGATAAAGAATATAAAGAGCCCAAGTTTTTGAAAATAAATAAAATTATGCATAACGATATTAGTAATTACATAAAATCAAATTTTGGGGCTTATAAACATCGATTTTTTCATAATGATGAGTATTTAAATGAACATTTTCAAAATATTTTATGTTACGATATTGATTTATATAAAGAAACTTACAATGAATCAATTTTATTAGGCCTATTAGAAAAAGCTGGATTAATAGAATCAAATTATAATTTAATAAAAGAATTAAACACCTTTTTTGAAGAATTGATTTAGTAATAGAGGTTCTTATGTTTTAATTATTGTTTAAATACTATGTTAAATAGGAAATATAATAAGGAGGGAAGCATATTCAATAATTCTTACAATATCTCTAACTCAAGAGCTTATTAACATTGGTTTTATATAGTTTACCAATTGGTATAGTATAATTTTCAATGAATATTCTATTTCCATCAATTCTTTTAATGTATTTTGTTGCAATGGCAAATGATTTGTGTACTTGTAGAAAGTCTTTTACAGGTAATGAATTCAATATGTCAGATATTTTTTCTCTTAATGTAATTGTTTCATCTTTAGAAACGATTTTAGTATAATTTCCTGCAGCTTCTATAAATAGAATAGTGTTCACTTCTATTTGTATGTAAGATTTATTCTGACGAAAAAATATACGCTTTGATGAAGTATCATTTCCCTCAGAAATTGAATTATTGGTATTTATGCCTTCTGTGTCTGTAACTTTGTTTACAGCCTTTAAAAAGCGCTCAAAACTAAATGGTTTTAATAAATAATCTTGTACGTTAAGTTCATAGCCTTCTAGCGCAAACTCACTATAAGCCGTAGTTACAATAACTTTAGGAGGAGAAGATAAGGTCTTTAAAAAATCAAATCCTTTAAGCTTTGGCATATTGATGTCTAAAAAAATTAAATCAACTTGATGTGAATTTAGATATTCTAGAGCTTCTAAAGCGCTATAACAGTTTTTTTCTAGCTTCATATGAGGGAGCATATCACAATATTCCATTATAATTTTGTGAGCTATATGCTCATCATCAATAATTAAATAACGCATCATTTTAACTTTAAAGACAATTTAACAGTATATATATTGTCGGTTACATCAAAAAAGAGAGAATACTTCTTCGGATAGACTAATTCTAATCTTCGCTTTAAATTTTTCAAACCAATTCCAATAGTATTTAGTGATTCTTGTACTTCAAAATTGTTTTGAATCATAAAACTTACTTCATGTTCACTTTCAATTAAGTTTATATGAATATAAGCGTTTTTATCCAAGTTTTCTAAACCATGTTTAAAAGCATTCTCTACTAAAATGATAAATAGTAAAGGCATAATTCTAGCCTGTGGGTTTTCAACTTTATGATTAAATTGTACATCAGACTTTTTATGGTAACGAATGTCTTGAAGTTCAATATAGTTGTTTATGTATTTAATTTCATCTTCTAAGCTTACCCAATCTTTTTCTCCTTCATAAATACTGTATCGCATCATATCAGAAAGTTTGAGCACCATGTCCCTCTCTTTAGAATCTTTTTCCATTAAGCCATATAAGTTATTAAGCGTATTGAAGAAGAAATGCGGATTTACCTGACTTTTTAAATGCAGTAACTCTGTTTTTGTTTTTTCATTCTTTAATTTAATAATGGATTTGATTTGTTTAAATATCCAATAAGCTACTGTAATAAACACAAGAATAAAGTATAAAGCAACAAATTCTACAAACCCTTCTTTTTTACCGAAAGTGTCATTAAATATTACGAGAATGAAACCTATAATTACAAGCGCTATTTTATAAAACCGCATTATAAATTTCATTTTACTATCTGATATTTTCAACTTCATAAGCCAATATTACTTAAATAAACAGCCTCGTGCAAATTAGTTGACAAACGATAGATTCACAGATTTAAACTATCATTTAACTGGGGTAAAGTGCGTTTGTATACTATACAAGTATTTGTGTCACACCTAATCATATGTGTATCCCATTTTATTTCGCGTGAAAGGCATGCTCTATAAGTTTGTGTCAAATAATCAATTAAAAAACGTACACTATGAGACTCATTATAGACAATCTATCAAAAACCTATGCTAATGGAGTTAAAGCGCTTCAAAATATTTCTTTGGAAATTCCTGTAGGAATGTATGGCTTATTAGGTCCAAATGGAGCAGGGAAATCTACTTTAATGAGAACCATCGCAACTTTACAAGATGCAGATCAAGGCTCTATAAAACTTGGAGATATAGATGTTTTAGTACAGAAAAATGAGTTGCGACAAGTTTTAGGCTATTTGCCACAACAATTTGGTTTGTATCCTAAAATTTCTGCTGAAGTATTATTGAATCATTTTGCGGTACTTAAAGGCATTTCTAATAAAGGAGAACGTAAAGAAGTAGTAAAAGCACTTTTGCATAAAACTAATTTATATGAGGTACGGCATCAAAATCTCAAAGGTTATTCTGGTGGTATGAAACAGCGTTTTGGTATTGCGCAAGCCTTACTGAATAATCCTAAATTACTTATTGTTGATGAACCCACAGCAGGGTTAGATCCTGTAGAACGTAACCGATTTTATAATGTATTAAGTGAACTAGGCGAGCATACAGTTGTTATTTTATCTACACATATTGTTGATGATGTTAAGGAACTTTGTACAAACATGGCTATTATTAATCAAGGACAAGTTTGCTTACAAGGAAATCCATTGCAAATACTGGAAAAACTAAAAGGAAAAGTCTATAGAAAAACAATTGAAAAGTCTGAATTAAATCTGTACAAACAAAACTATCAGGTCATCAGTGAAAAATTATTTTTAGGAAAACCTACCATTCATATTTTAAGTGATAAAAATCCTAGTAATGGTTTTTCTCTTATTAATGCAGAACTAGAAGATGTCTATTTCTCGGAAATATTCAATACTACTAACACGAAAGCTAATTAATTATGTGGTATACTATTTTTAAGTTCGAATTACAATACCGTATTAAACGACCAGATACTTATATATTCTTCCTATTTCTATTATTATTTTCAATAGTTGGTGTAGATTTTATTTTTCAAGGTGTCGATTTTGGATTAATGAAAAGAAACTCACCTATAGTAGTTGCAAAAACTATGGGAGCCATTACAGGTCTTTTCATGATGTTAGCATCAATGATTATGGGCGTTTCTATATTACGAGATTTTGAATATCAAATAGAGTCATTAATGTATTCAACTCCAATCCGTAAAAAAGATTACTTATTAGGTCGGTTTTTAGGTTCATTTACTATATTATTATTTGTGTTTTCAGGTATTTTATTCGGAATGATATTAGGTGAATTTATGCCTTGGAATAATCCAGGTGACTTGCTCGCTTTCAATGTAGTTGTTTATATAAAGACGTTTTTAATAATAACCTCGCCAACCTTATTTTTTGGAGCAGCACTTTTTTTTGTAACTGGTGCTTTAAGTAGAAATTTAGTAGTAGTTTATACGCAAGGAATCTTTGTATTTGTAGCATTTATGCTAACCAAAGCTATTACTAATGATTTTTGGCAGGCCATTTTAGATCCGTTCTCTTTAACGACAACGAGTTTTGTTACAGCGTCTTGGTCAGGTTTAGAAAAGAGTACACAAAGTATTCCTTTTGTTGGAGTACTCATGTATAATAAGCTGTTTTGGTTTTCTCTTGGAATAATAGCACTGATTTATGGTTATAAAAAATTCAACTTTACTATTGTAAACGAGAAGCGAAGCAAAAGAAAACAAGTATTAGGTGTTAAAACTCCTAATGAGAATAGTGATATTGTTATACCAAACACTAAAAAACACTATGGTTTACGATCAAAATGGATACAATTAAAACAGTTTTCATGGTTTTATTTTGTAAGCATTTGTAAACAATCATCATTTTGGGCAATTGTTGTTTGTGGGATGATTATCATCCTTATCAACTCTGTAAATCTGGGTACTGTATATGGTGTTGATAGTTATCCAACTACGTATTTTATTATAGAAGAGCTCCAAGAAACGTCTATCTACTTTTTCATTATCATTTTAGTATTCTATTCTGGAGAATTAGTATGGAAAGAAAGAGGAGTAAAGTTAGATCTAATTTATGATGCCACACCAATGTCTAGCTTTGTTAAGCTAATGGGTAAGTATATCGGTTTAAACTTAATTTATATTGTATTAATGTTTGCATTGATATGTTCTGGAATTATATTTCAAACATTAAGTGGATATTATAAATATGAACTTCAAGTCTATTTTTATGGCTTCTTTCTAGAAATTCTACCGTTTTTAGCATTATATACATATATCGCTTTTTTCATACAATCAGTTGTTAATCATAAATTTGTAGGCATTATGTTGGTCATTGTATTTTTTATTACCAACATAGCACTAAGTTTAGTTGGTTTTAATCATGTTCTATACTTTTTTGGAGGCAACTCTTTAGGAACATATTCTGATATGAATGGTTATGGTCATTTTTTAAAACCGTATGTAATCATCAAATCGTATTGGTTTCTTTTCGGAATGCTATTGTTAATTATTGCTTCTTTAGTATATGTTAGAGGTACAGAAACTAATTTGTTAAGGCGAATAAAAGCTAGCAAATACAGAATGAGTAAATCTCTTTTAAAATTTACAAGTATAGTTCTTTTGATGTTTGTAATAGTTGGAAGTTTTATCTTTTACAATACTAATATCTTGAATACTTATTGGACAAATTCTGAAGCCACAGCCTTTAGAGTTGCTTATGAAAAAGAGCTCAAGCAATTTGAATATATACTACAACCTAAATTGATAGATGTAAATCTACAAATGGAATTATTTCCATCAACTAGAAACTATACTGTAGCAGGGAATTATATATTGAAAAATACAACTTCAGAAAATATTATATCAATACATATTCAAAAACTTATTGAAGAGAATGTTACATTAGATAGTATTGCTTTTGAAGGCGGGTATACAATCGATAATCGCTATAAAAAATTTGATTACTCAATCTTTAATCTGAATAAAGCTTTAAAGCCAGGAGACACTATAAAAATGTATTTTAAGCAACGTTTTTCTACTAATGGATTTACATCTAATAACGCAAATGTAAACATCAATCATAATGGAACATTTTTCAATAATACAGATTTACCTACAATAGGTTATAATAGAAAATATGAACTTAAAGATGTAGATAAACGTAAAGATTATAAATTGCCTATTCGCCCTAATAAAGCAGATATAGAAGACATAAACGAACTTGTAAACGCAAGATCAGGAGGTGATTCTGATGGTATAAATTTTGAAATGATTATCGGAACTTCAAAAGATCAAACAGCTTTGGTTCCTGGAAATTTATTAAAACAATGGACAGAAAATAATCGCAGTTATTTTCATTATAAGATGAATATTCCAATAATTAATTTTTTCTCAATAGTTTCAGCAACGTACGACTTAAAAAAAGATTCTTGGAAAGATAATCATACTACTATTTCAAAGCCTGTTAATCTTGAAATTTACTATCATAAAGAACATACTTATAATATTGATAGAATGATGATTGCTATGAAAGCATCTCTCAACTATTACAGTAAAAATTTTAGTCCGTACCAATATGAACAATTACGTATTATGGAATTTCCTCGTTATGCAAAATTTGCCCAATCGTTTCCAGGAACCATTCCGTTTTCAGAATCAATAGGTTTTGTATTGGATGTAGATGATAAAAAGGATGTAGATATGGCTTTCTATGTAACAGCACATGAAATTGCGCATCAATGGTTTGGTATGCAGGTAGAGGCAGCAAATGTAAAGGGACGACATTTTATCTTAGAAACGTTATCGCAATACGCTGCAATGATGGTTTTAAAACAGGAATATTCCGAAGATAAGTTGCTTCAGTTTATAGAAATTCAAAAAGAAGATTATAAAGAAGGAAAAGATAGAGAAGCAGCTAATGAGCCATCGCTTGCTTTAGTAGAAAACCAAGATTATGTGTACTATGCTAAAGGATCAATTAATATGTATCAATTTCAAAAAAAAATAGGAGAGGAGAACGTAAATAAAGCCTTAAAAAGCTTTCTTGAAGATTGGAACACTATAAATGGTAAACTAAAAATGACGACAAACAGATACGCCACATCACAAGATTTATTAGGCTATTTTAGGCAGGTGACACCAGATTCACTTCAGTATATTATATCTGATTTATTTGAAAAAGTTATACCCTTGGAGCAGGAATAATAAGTTTAATCCTTGTTTTTTAGTTTTATAGATGAATTCAAAAGGTTCAATACATCGATATATACCTTGATGTATTGAGCCTTACGGTTTTTATAAGTAATCTGTTTTATCAATAAAATAACGTTGTGGTTAAATACCATACAAGTGTATAGAATTTTAGAGCGTTGATTTGAGCCAGGGAAAATTTTGTGTTCTTGCGGAAATCTTAACGAGAATATCCTAAAAAAATGTAATGGAATACTCTTTGCCTGAAGCGACGATAGGAGTGAAGTGGGAATATTCCCTATAATGTTTAATTAATTACGGAAATCCATAAGTTTTTAAATGTTAAAATTCATTAGATTTGTTAAATTACGAACTATCTAATACAACTATTTATGGCTTACGAATTATCTGACTTAAAAATGGCTTATAAGAAGCTAAAATCTTATATCTATTATGATAATACAGATATTTTACTCCGTAAACAATTAGTTGAGTTTGAAACGAATAAAACTAAAGACATAAATACTTTATTTGGTTCTAGTCCAAAGCCATATAAGTTTGAAAATATTTTTACTATAGGTCGAAAAATACCAGTAAATGAAAAACTAGAGGTTTTAACTAAAATGCTAAATGAATATGGAGAGTCAGAAGAGTCAATAGAGTTTTTTGATTATTTGTTTTCAAAATTAAGTGTTAATTTTTTTCCAAAAAAAATAAAAAATAGTGATATAGAATTAGACCCTAATTTTATAAGTAATGTGAGGGTTTCTATGAATTACGAATTAGAAAGGGTTACTAGTTTTGTAAACGCGCCAATTGAATTTCATATAATTAGTGTTTTATGGATAATGGATAGAGGTTATCAATTAGATTCAAAATTATCAGATTCTTGTTATGGAAATAGATTATTATTAAACGGAGATAAGGACAATGTTGTTCAAGGTTCGGGACTATTTAAGCCATATTTTAATCAATACCAAAGTTGGAGAGATGATTCTGTAACTACGGCTACAGAGTTGTTAGATAAAAATAAAAATGTACTTTTTATAAATTTAGATATAAAAGATTATTTTCATTCAGTTAGGATGAAAGTAAATGACGTTTTTGGAAATAATGATTATGATAAATTAAGCTTATTTATGAAGCGTCTCCACATTGATTACACTCTACAAATATCCTCTAAATATCAAGTGCCTGAAAATTTCACAAGTGAAATAATCAATGAGAATAATGAAGTAGTCAAAGTAATACTACCTATAGGTTTATTGTCCTCATATATCTTAGCTAATGATTATTTAAAAAACTTTGATAAAGAAATTGAACATATAATAAAACCGGCTTTTTATGGCAGATATGTTGATGATATTCTAATGGTAATTTCTCCATCTGCTATGCTAGATGAAGATGATAATCTAATTGAATTATCCAGTAAAGGTTATTCTAAAACAGAAAGAATAATTTCTGAGATTTTTGAACCAATTATCAAAGTATATAAAGATGAGAAAAAGAAAGTAAATAATTTTAAATTAAGTTCATATGAATCTTTATTCTGCCAAAGCGCAAAGTCTCTGGTTTATTACTTTAAACATTCTGAATCCTCATTAGTAATTGATAAGCTTAAAAAAGAACTGGATGAACGTTCAAGCGAGTTTAGAGATATTCCATTAGATACTTCAGATGATTCTTTTGAGAAAAGTGCATATCATCTGTTATATGATAATTCAGAAGGAAAAATCAGAACTTTAAAAGATTACAAGGAAGATAGATTTGGTTTAACCGTTTTTTTATCTACAAAAATTTTTACTGCGTTACGTCAACAAAAACAAATACCAAGTGAAGAAATAGATAAGATTTTAAAGTTTTTTAAAGGTGAAAACTGTATTGATTTTTATAGAATGTGGGAGAAAATATTTACTTTATTTTTAGTAAATAATAACGCTAAAGCTTATGTAGATTTTTATTTACATTGTGTTGAACAAATAGATAAAATTTCTAATAATGATAGACGTAAAAAACATATTATAGATACCAAGGTTGAACATGAATATGTCTCAAATACATTGATTGAATATTTAGATTCTGCTCACGAAATAGCTTTATCATTAAACCCTAATTTTCTTAAAAAAGCAAAAAAGGCTTCATTACATTTTGAATTTCAATGTAAAAAATTAGAAACCACTAGTTATATTTTCTTTTTTTCTAGGTTTGAACCAACAAACCCAAAATCATTTTGGTTACAAAGGTATAGAGAATCAAATATGGTTAGAGATAAATATATTGTTCAACCGTTATTAAACTATACCAAAATGTCTAAAAAGGGCTGGCAAGATTTGACTAGTCTTAATATTGATTATACAGATTATATTTTAGATGATTATCTTTTAGAAAATTCTCCTAGACCTATTAGATTTTGGGAATGTTCTTTAGCATATGCATTTAAATCGTTTGGAGAAGTTTCTGAAATAACAAATGATAGTATAAAGCAAACAATATTAAGTTCTTATATAGAAAGTAATGGTGATGAAGTTAAGTCAAAAAAGTTTTATTTAGATAAAGTTTATGAACTTTACACTAAACTAAATCAAAATCATTTACCTCTTTATAAATTTGATGATTCGTTAAAAAACAAATTTTATAAGTATGAATTTGAAAATTCAGATATTAATAATGATATAGATATTGTTGAAATAACGACAAATAATGACGAAAAAGTAATAAGTAACCCTAAAATTGCTTTTGCAAATACTAGAGTTTGGGAGAATAATATTGTTTCTTCTTTAAGAGGAAAACCAAATATTAACCAAAAAAGATATCAAGAATTTGCTGGCATTTTGAAAAAAGCTAGAGTTGAAAAAACTGATATACTTTTATTTCCAGAGTTTTTTATTCCAATTAATCTTTTATCAAGTCTTGTTAGATTTTCAGAAAGAAATCAAGTTCAATCAAGTTTAGGATTAGAGCATATAACAATTAATAATCAAGCATTTAATTTTGTTGTAACTATACTTCCTGTTGTTGTGAACGGAATAAAAGATGCTGTCGTTGTCTTCAGGCTGAAGAATCACTACGCTCATATTGAAGAATTAATGATAGAAGGTAATCATTATAAAGTTCCTAAACCTAATCCACTACGTTATGATATAATTAACTGGAACAATATCTATTTTTCTATTTTTTATTGTTTTGAACTTGCAAACGTATACCATAGGTCTTTAATGAAAAGTAAAATTGATTTAATGATTGGTATAGAATGGAATAAAGACACTCCTTATTTTTCAAATATTGTTGAAGCAACATCTAGAGATATTCATTCATATTTTGCACAAGTTAATACATCACATTTTGGGGATACAAGACTAACTCGCCCCTCTAAATCGGCAATTAAAGATATTTTAAGGTTAAAAGGAGGAGATAATGACGCTATATTAATAGCACAGATAAATATAGAAAGCCTTAGAGAGTTTCAAAGAACTAAATTTGCTTTTTCAAAAGATTCAGTCAATTATAAACCCTTACCACCAGACTTTAATGTAGAGAATGTTATTAAAAGAATGGAGAATAAATCAATCTTATAGCATTCTGTGGAAAAATAAATTGTCATACAAGAGTTTATTAAATCTGAATTAATCAGCATTATTGATTTAAAGTTGATTAAAAAACTAAATGGGAGGGTTAGTGTGAATTTTAAAATTGAAAATAAAATCACAAAATTCTTCTATAAGCATTATTATTTCTATGAAAAAGAATATTATTAAAAAATGAAAAAATAACTTAATCAAACAATTAATCATTTAAAAAGTGAATTAATTATAAGTCCTAAAGGCACTATATCTACAATTATGTGTAAATAGCCTGAAAAACGGCTATACATAAATTACTATATATTTGAACTATAATTAATATTATGTTAAATAGAATATTTAAAAACCTCTATTCTCTTCTAAAATTCATAAAACTTAAAAATTCGACTACTTTTAGGACCATTACATGAATTATAATGTTTAAAGAGCTTTTTTTAAACTAAAAACTAATAGTACTTATCACAAGTATTCAATAACCAAACAAAATAATTTTTTTGATAATTAATTACTCACAGAATTCTATAGGCATAATCTATTTAACATAATATTAATTGTTATAGAGTTAAAATGTTATAAAATAGTTTTTTTAAAAATTATGCACTCGTACATCGTTTTGCAACAAAAAGTACAATACCTAAAGAGTTTTAAAATTCCTCTATTTAAATGAAATTTTCCTTAATTCATGATAATCATGTTTTTAAGAGCCTACTTCCCTCCTAGTTTTGGCTTCAGAAACAATTACTAAAACATATATATCATGAAAAATAAACAAAGAGAATTAGTGTTTTTAAGAACATTTGCAGTAACAGTAGTTATAGGATTATTTGCTTTTCTATCGTATTCTTTTAAAAAAGGAAACCCATTTCACCAAAAATTTGGAACCATTGATGTAGAACGTATCAATATTGTAGAAAAAGATGGTACGGTAAAAATGGCCATAACTAATGCAGCACATTTCCCAGGAAAAGGAGATTCTATAAACGGGAGAGTTTATCATAAACGTAAAAAAAGAGCAGGAATGTTATTTTTTACTGAAGACGGAAAAGAATGTGGAGGCTTTATTTACGATGGCGAAAAAACAGCAAATGGACATGCAGCTGGTTTATCATTAACATACGATCAGTACGATGGAGATCAAGTAATGCAGTTATTATCTACTGATAACAAAATTAATGGTAGAAGAAATAAAACAAGTGTATTGGTATTTAACGATCAAGGAGATAATGTCACTCGAGAAGAAAATGAGAAGTTAAACCAAGAGTTAGCAGCTATTAAAGATCCAAAAGAACGCAGAGTTAAATACGAAGAATACAAGAAAAAAGGATTGTTATCGACACATACTCCTAGAGTAGCTTTAGGAAATTTTGTAGAAAGTAAAGGATTGTATTTGTTTGATGAAAATGGAAAACCTAGAGCTAAATTCTGTATCGATCAGAACAATGAAGTAAAACTTGAGGCTTATGATGATAAAGGAAATGTAATAAGTTCTTGGCCAAACAAAAAGTAACAAGTAGTTTTAAATAAGTAATTGCAATACCTATAAAAGATATTGCAATTACTGTTTTATGATATTTTAAAAAAGGTTTGTTTACTCACTAAAAGGATCAGACCACTTTTCATTAGTATAGACATCTGTTCCAGATAAAGTTCTTAAAAAAGCAATTAGCTGTTGCTGTTCTTCATCTGTCATATTCAACCATTGTGGAGCTCCTCCTGGTCTTAAGCGATTATCTAAATTTGTATTGTTAGCTGCTACAGGATTAAAATTATAATGGGCTATAATTGTTTGTAATTCTGCCATACTTCCATCATGCATCATACCTCCATTGGTTTCTCCATTGGTTTTTACCAAATCTCTTAAAGTAGGTGCTCTTGTTACATCTATATCAATAGTTACACCCGCTGCTGTATTTCCTGTAATAAATCCGTTATTTCTTGAATTCGGATCAATATCAAACTCTGGAGGTCTGTGACAAGCTGCACAACCAACTCCTCCTGAAACACGTCTAGACGCATTATAATTTTGCCCATTAAAATTAATAACATCGGCTTGAAATTCGGGTCTTCTTAAAAATAGATTTTTACCTGCATTTTCTTCTGCTGTAAAATTTGGAAAGTTTGCTCCATCAGTATTTACTAGAGCTCTTCCTTCGTCAAACTTAGAATCAAAAGATTGAATACTTCTAATAAATTGGGCTAATGCATTCTGAATGCGATTTTCTGTAATTGTTTCGTCACCATACACATGTCTAAAAAGCACCTTATAATAATCTAAATCGCCTAATTTATCTATTAAATTAGTAAAGTCAGGATCTCCATCTGTGCCACTAAAACCCATTTCTACATGATCTTGAATAGGCATTGTGGTTTGTATTTCTAAAGTTCCTGCACGTTCATCCCAAAAGAAATTATCTTCTTCTGCAAATCGAGCATTAATTAAACGCATAGAATGTCTAGCCGTATTCCCTGCCACACCTTCACTAAAAGCAGCAACATCGCTAAAAGCATTTTCTTGTTGATGACAGCTTGCACAAGAAATTGTATTGTCTATAGATAAGTTTTTATCGTAAAATAAAACCCTTCCAAGAGTGGCTCCTATATCTGTAATAACATTTCCCTGTGTATTATCCTTAGTTATATAATTAGGAATGCTTTGGTTTGCGTAGTTTAATAAGTTATCTAAATTAATATCTAATATTTCACCGATTATTTCCTGATCTGTTGGAGCTGTATCTGTACCAGTATCTGGATTTTCAATTGGAACATAATCATCATTAGTATCAGTTCCACAAGAGTATAAAAAAGCTACAAAAAATAGAGAATAAAATAATCTGCGCATATATGTTGAATTAAAGTTAAAGGTATGACCCTAAAAACCTTAAAAGGTTTAATTACAGACTAAATTTTTTGCTTTATTTTTAATTATCTATAGTTAACTTATATCCAACTCCATGAATATTAATAAGTTGTATTCTGTCGTCTTCTTTTAATTTTTTTCGTAATTTAGAGATATAAGTATCTAAACTCCTACCTACCACTACTCCATTATCTTCCCATACTTTTTTTATTAGTATTTCGCGCTTTATAGTTTGATTTGGACTTTCTATAAAAATAGCTAACAACTCACATTCTTTTTTAGATAAACTTTTTTCTATTTCCTTAAAAACAATGCTGTTTTGCTCTGGATAAAATACAAAATTACCAAGAGGGATTCCTTGTTGTTTTATAGAAATCGTTTGTTGATTTTTTATTTTTTTGAGCTTAAAGAGATACAAAAGTATTGCAAATAGTATAAGAAGAATTAATATGATATAATTCCTGTAGTCAGCAGTTATTTGCTCTTTATTATTCCTAAATTCAATTGTAATTGTGTAGCATTTTTTAGGTAAATTTCTCCCAGCACACGGAATGAGTTGTTCTTCAATTTGCTCATCCATAACATAACTATATGCTATTTCTTTATCTAAACACTGTCTTACTTCTACAAGATACTGTTCTGAAAGAGCTCCTTTTTCAAAGTTCTTTTTTATAATAGTTACTAATTGACTTGGTTCAATTACTAAATCGGTAGCAAAAGCAATTTGATATTTTGAGTTTTCTATTTCTTTTACAGGAAGCACTAAAGAAGTAAAATCATCATTCGCTATTAACAATTCATGACCAACATTACGCAGGGCTACTTTTGTTATTTCTGAAGCCTGTTTGTTTTGTTGACGTTTACACGATGTGATTATTATTAAACACAAAATAAAAATCAGAGAAAAGAAACATTCCTTTTTTACTTTATAATACTTCATAGGGCAAATAACATATAATTTAATGACTTTTTACAGGCGTTGACACTTCTTTTACACTCTTTTGACACTTTTATAAACCGCTTGTTTTAGTTTTACATTGTTCTTGAAATAGACATAACGCGTTACCATATTTCATAAGTAATTCATAACTAAATGTATAAAAAATGAGAATATATATAACAAGTATCTTAACTGTATTTTTGTTATTAGGATGCAGTTCTGAAAAAAAAACAGTAAAGACAATTGCAAAAACTGAAACTTCAGTACCTAAAATTGTAAATTTGATTGAAGGACCTATGGTAGATCTTTCTTATAATCCATATGATATTGCTATAAAAATGGATCGAGAGAAAAAGAATATTTATAGTTTAGATATTCAGATGTTATTACGAGATGGTTCATTTTTTGTTTCTCCTAATTCTGAACGAGATTTTAAAGGAAAGTTTAGAATAGACATAGAAGAAAACAATGCTATAGAAAGTGTTTCTGAATTGATTGAAACACCACTTTCTCAGGAAGTATTCGATCCACATCCATTTGTGAATGGGTATGTAAATTGGGTTAAAGTAAATACAAATTATAAACAATTCTTTTTGCGTACTTCTGATAAAGATTTTAAAGTAGGTGGTGTTGTTCGATTTGTTATAGAACCTCGTTGTACATTAGAAGAAATTCCTTTTATAATTACTTACGAAAAAGGGAAAATGTGGATCATGCAGAATGATGGGTGTTAATATATATCGAATATTTAAAAGTAATTTTCTTTCTAAAAGAATGTACTCTACAAGGGGCTTTTAGTCCCTTGGTTTAATAGTTTTTTAGTTTCTAGATGGTAATTATTTCATTTTATGTTTGAAAGGTTTTAAGTACTTTTGAACCACATGCACACACGAAACTTACATCGAGAAACTTCTTATAGTTTTAAGGAATTACAGCTAGCTTATACAGGTTTAAAAGAATATGTTTTTACAAACTCACATGGTTCTTTAACAATCGATTTTGCAAATCCTAAGGCTGTAATTGCTTTAAATAAAGCGTTATTAATAGTGTATTATAATGTTATAGATTGGGAATTGCCTGAAGGTTTCTTGTGCCCTCCTATTCCAAGCCGAGTAGATTATGTTCATCATATTGCAGATTTATTTCCAGAGCATAAAAATCGTAGAGGATTAGATATAGGAACTGGAGCGAATGCTATTTATGTTATGCTAGGTGCACAAGTATATGATTGGAATATGACAGGTTGTGACATCAATTTAGCCAGTATTACTGCAGCAAAGAAAAACATTAGCTTTACACCTGCGTTACAAGAAAAAGTATCTATTATTCACCAAACTGATAATGCAAGCATTTTTACTGGAATCATAAAAGAATCAGATTTTTACGATTTTACCATGTGTAATCCTCCTTTTCATACATCAGAAAAAGAAGCTATGAAAGGAACAGAAAGAAAGCTGAAAAACCTTCAAATAAAAGGGAATGAGCTTAATTTTGGTGGACAAGCAAACGAATTGTGGTGTAATGGTGGTGAAGCATTGTTTCTTAAGAGAATGATTAAGCAAAGTGTGTTGTTTAAAAAACAAGTGGGATATTTCACGAGCTTAATTTCTAAAAAGGAAACACTAACCAAAGTAGAGAAACAACTGTCTAAATTAAAAGCTTCTTTTAAGGTAATTCCTATGGAACATGGAAATAAGAAAACAAGAATTTTAGTCTGGTCTTTTATGAATGATCTATAAAAGTTTTTTTTAATAGTATTAAGCCTCTTTGTAATAAAAAACTGTCTATTCTTACACAAAATAGACAGCTTAAGGGATTATAAATTTGTAATTTTCTTTACTTGAAAGATTTAACTAGGGAAATTAAACTTGCCGTTTGTGTTCTTTCTTTCAGCTTCAGGTATAATGGTTTCTATTGTATCCCAATGCTCAACTATCTTACCATTCTCTACTCTAAATAAGTCATAGAAAGATGTAGGCTGATTACCAAATGTACCTTCGCTAATGGTTAACACAAAGTTTCCTTCCCCTAAAATCTTATGATTCTTAGTATACACCATATGAATACCTTGTTTTCCTAGTTCTTCTAAGGCTTTTCCTAAACCAGCTAAACCGTCTGCGATTTGTGGATTGTGTTGAGTGTATTGTTCGTTATCAATATAATTTCCAATTTTATCCATTTCACCTTTTACTAAAATTGTATCGATAAAATCGCTTACTAAAGCTTTATTAGCATCAGTTTTATCTAAATCAGCAGCTTTTGTTGGCCCATCAGTTTGTGTATGTCCACTAGGATTTGCAGGGAAAATAGCTATCAAATTATCCCAATGTTCAACGATTTTTCCATCTTCGAATCGAAATACATCAAAACCAATTTTTGGCCCAAAAAAGTCGTAAATAGTATGTGTAAAAGCATAATCTCCATCTTGAAATGATCGTACTACATTCGCTTTAAAACCTCCTTCAGGAGCATTTTGTACTACAGCGCCAAACCCAGCTAATCCATCGCTAACAGCTAAATTATGTTGAATGTATTTATTAGGGTTAATATAACCAATAGGCGTTTTGTCTCCAGTTTCTAAACTTGTTAATAAAGCTGTTGCTTTTTCTTTGTTTGATATTTCCATTTTCTGTGTTGTTTTATGATTGTCTTTTTGAGTTGTTGTTTTACAAGAGATACTTAGCAAGAGTATTACAAATACGTACGCCAAATTTTTCATCTAACAGTTATTTAAAAATCCAATGCAAAACTATAATAGACCTACAGTTTTAAAAAGGTGAAAGCAATGATAAAAAAGGTAAATATCGAACCAATTAGAACTAGGAATGTATCTTTTTAAAAGCATTAGGAGTATATCCTGTACGCTTTTTAAAATATTTGATGAAGTTGGTTGGTTCTTCAAATCCCATAGCATAAGCAATATTTGAGCTTCTGTCTGTAGAGTTAATTAACGCTCTTTTTGCCTGAAGTATAATGAAATCATCTATAAATTGTTTGGCAGTTGCATGTACCACTTCTTTACAAATAATATTCAAATGTTTATAAGTAATATGGAGCTCTTTAGCGTAATAATCGGCATTCCTGTTCTTAGCGTATTCACTTTCTAATAACTCTTTAAATTTTAGAAAAATAGAAAATCGCTCAGTATTTTTTATTTGTGGAAGCTGATTGGTTTTAAGACGTTCTAATTTATTAAATAGAATAACAAATAAGTGATGTATTGTTGAAGTATCTATGTGTGTTTCATTTGCTTTATAAAACTCTTTATAGAATAAATGAAAGTACTTTTTAATAAATAAGTCTTTAGGTATTTCAATTTTAGGAGAAAACAAATGAGACGTTAAAAGTCTTATAGTTGTTGTTTGAGGTAATGCATTCAATTGCTTTTCGAGATATTTATTAGTAAATAAAATCAAATAGCCTTTTAGATTTTTATTGAATTTAAAAGCATTAACTTGCCCTCTAGTTAGATAAATTACTGTGTTTTTAGAAACTTTATGCCATACGAAGTCTACTAATTGCTCGCTTTCTCCTCCTGTAAATAATACAATCATGTTAAATTTTAAAACATGTGCTTTCTCTGGACTATGATCTGTTTTTTGATTACGAGACATTAAATTTTCAATAGAAATAATTTCTACACCAAGAACTTTATTCTTTTTTGGATTAAAAGCTATTTGAGGAATTTTTTCAGTACTCATAAAAGATTTACAGTAATATTGAACTCAATATAAACGTTTCTGTTGAGATCACTAAAATTAATAATTTTAACTTTGGATATTTCAATCATAAATAGGAAATAAACGTAATAAAGTTTTTTAAGGAATGTCAATTTATCAAAAAATAGCTAGTGTAGGTTCAAAATACATTGGTAAGTCTAAACTATTCAAATATGGTTTCAATCTATCTCCAATGTATCGTAGAAGTACGGGTAGAATTAAAGAAGTTTCTAAAGATTTATTATATGTAAAGGTAAAATTGCCTATTAGTTATAAGAATAGAAATTATGTGAATTCAATTTTTGGAGGAAGTTTATTCTCTGCAGTAGATCCTATACCAATGGTGCAGTTAATTAATTTAATTGGAGACGAATATGTAGTTTGGGATAAATATGCTGAGATTTCTTTCAAACGACCTGCAAAAGAACACACCTATGCTGAGTTTATTTATACAGAAGAAGAATTAGAAGCTATTAAAACTAGAGTTGCAAAAGAAAAGGAAATAGAAATTATAAAATCGACACAACTTACTAATAAAGATAAAACTGTTGTTTTTTGTGAAGTAAAAAAGACCATTTATATTGCAGAAAAATCTTTCTATAAAAATAAACGAAAGCAAAAGAAAGGTTAAAACAACATAATTCTATGTATGTAAAAAAGAATTTCAGTTTAAGAAGTATTTTAAACTTTACAGGCGGTCATTTAGTATGGTTAACTTTATGGTCTTTATTAGTGGTACTTTTATATAAGTACACCAACTCTCAAATTTTTTCATTGCCTTGGTTGCCTATTTCCCTAATAGGTACAGCAGTTGCTTTTTATGTTGGATTTAAAAATAACAACGCATACGATCGTTTATGGGAAGCTCGTAAAATTTGGGGTGCTATTGTAAACGACAGTAGAAGTTGGGCTGCTAGTGTTACAGGCTATATTTCTAATCAATTTAGAAATGAGAATTTATCAGATGCTGAGTTAGCAGGAATTAAGAAGAATCTTATATATACGCACATTGGCTGGCTGTATGCACTAAGAAGTCAATTGTTAATACCAACACCTTGGGAACATGTTAGTCAAGGAAAACACGTTAGTAAATTGGCTAAAAAACGTTTACAGCAGTTTGGTGTTGGTTTGTATAAAGATGAATATTCAGAGGTATGTTTACAAGAGTTTTTACCTAAAGAACAATACAACTATTTAATTAATTGTAAAAACACGGCTACACAAATTATTGCAAGTCAGGCAACAGAGCTTAATAAACTGAGAGCTAATGATGTTATAGATGATTTTAGACATGTAGAGTTACAGCAATTACTGAATTTATTTTATACACATCAAGGAAAATGTGAGCGTATTAAAAAGTTTCCATTGCCTAGGCAATATGCTAGTACAAGTTTTCTTTTTATAAGCATTTTTATTTTTATGCTACCCTTTGGAATGGTTTCTGAATTTACTAAGTTAGGTGAATTTGGTATTTGGTTGTCAATTCCATTTACAGTTGTGGTAGGTTGGGTATTTTTAATGATGGAATTAGTAGGAGATTATTCTGAAAATCCTTTTGAAGGTTTAGGAAATGATATTCCAATGCTTTCTTTATGTAGAACTATAGAAATAGATTTAAGAGAAATGCTTGGTGAAACAGACTTACCAAAGCCTATTGAAGCAAAAAATAATGTTTTATTATAACATTACTAAAATTTAATAAGGTTTAGATAGAACGCTAAACCTTATTAAATGAATTAACTCTTAAAAAAGTTAAACTGTTACAACAACTTTTCCAATTGTTCTTCCACTTTCTAATTGCTCATGAGCTTTATCCATTTCATTAAATGCAAATGTTTTAGAGATATGTGGTTTTATAGTTCCTTCGGCTAATAAATTTTTAAGTCTATTCATATCTTCCCCATTAGATTGTACCATTAAAAATTCAACAGAAATGTTTTTTTGATTAGCTAAACTCATTACTTCTTCAGAAAATTCAGGTGTTGGAATAGATACTATTTTTCCTCCTTGCTTAACTACTTTTACAGAGTTTAATAAAGTTTCACCATTAAACATATCGAAAACAAAATCAATGTCTGTTAATATTTCTTGAAATACTTGTGTTCTATAATCTATATGTTCATTAGCACCTAAAGACATTATAAACTCTTTATTCTTCGCAGAGCTTGTAGAAATTACATAAGCTCCCATTGATTTTGCTATTTGAATAGCAAAATGCCCTACTCCACCAGATCCTGCATGAATAAGTACACGATCTCCCTTTCGTACATTATTTTTTAAAACTTGTAAAGCTGTTAAAGCAGCTAATGTCGTTGCTGCAGCATTTTCAAAAGAAATAGTATCTGGAATCAAAGCTAAATGATCTTCTTTAGCAGCTACATACTCCGCATAAGCTTCACCCTGACCAGGAAAATTAATCATCCCAAAAACACGGTCTCCTACGTTAAATTTTGAAACTTTATCTCCTACTGAACTTACGGTCCCTGCAATATCCCAGCCTAATATAGAAGGTCGTTTTTCTCCATAAATAGCTTCTAATACAGCTTCATTTCCACGTACTTTATAATCTACTGGATTTACACTCAAAGTTTTTACCGCAACTAAAACTTCATTTTCTGAAATTTTAGGTTGTACTGTTTCTTTATATAAGAAGTTTTCCACTCCTCCAGTTTTTTCTAAAAGAATTGTTTTCATATTATTTATAAATTATACTATCAAAATGATAGTTATAAAAGTAATTATAGATTATATGCTGCACAATAACGGTTAGAAATGATAGTAGCTATCATTGTTTTTTAAACTACTGTTTGATAGGTTTTTAAATTTGTTTTTTATACTATAAAAAAGATAGTTGTATAAAATTATATAGTATATTAAATTTGTGGTTTTTAATAGAAATATGGAAAATAATCATCCTAAACGACTTATAAAGTATAATGATAAATTGTTCTCTTGTAGTACAAGTGTTGCCATGGAGTTAATTGGAGGAAAATGGAAAAGTGTTATTTTGATTTACTTAACAGATGGAAAAAAGCGTTATAATGAATTACGAAAGCTAATTTCTACAATTACAGAACGTACATTAAGTTTGCAATTAAAACAATTGGAAAAAGATGGTTTAATTACTAGGACTGTATATACAAAGAAGCCACCTCTAAAAGTAGAATACGAGCTTACAGAATTTGGTAAGACATTAACTCCAGTATTGAATGCTATTGCTAGCTGGGGAATGGAAATTATAAAAGAAAAAGGTGAAGTAATTGAACAATAATAAAGCTGTAATTAACTCTCTTCTCCTTCTTCATTAGGTATATCTGTTACTTTACCTCTATACTCAATAGTAAGTCTATGTGAACTAAAGATATTAATCTTAGCGCTTAAGTTATCGTAAACTAGAATATTAACTCTATATGTTTCTGTACGATCATTACTTCCTCTAATTCTAAAGTTTATTTTATATCCGTTTTTAGTTTTTGTAGTAACAACATCTTCAGGAACTCCTTTAAACTCTATTCCGCCTCCATTCGTTCTATCATAAGCAGCTCCAAATTGACGTTCTCCATAGTATGGTAATTTAGCATCTACAGTATCTTTATCCATAATAAAATAATTATCATGAGCAGAGATATCAATCATGCTTGCGGTACTGTTATTTGGAAATAAGCCTGCATTTTGCAAACTAATCATAGCACTAGTAACTCTAGGGTAAGCCCATTCAGAATCTATTTTAAAAGATTTGGTAGTAACAAAGGTTTGTGCTTCCTCGCGTTGCTGTTGAGTTGCAACAGGATTATTTGAAGCGCATCCAACCATAAAAAGTAAAGCAATTAAAAACAGGGCGTAATTTCTCATAATAATAGACTTTCTATCAAAAATACGAAATTTTTGTGTAAAACACTGATAATGAGATGTTAAAAAACGACGGTTTAACTATTGTAAATCGTCGTTGTTTAGTGTTTTATAATGTTGATTATCAGTTGGAAAAGATTTTAATTATCTTTTTTGACAAATTAAACTTTTGTTAACTTCTTTGGATTAACCATAATGAAGAAGCCTGATCGTTCCATGATTTTCTCCAGAACCACCAACCTGATAAAGTGTATAAACTTAAGTCGTTTACACCATAAAATGAATTAAAACCTTTATCAAAAGTCAATCTTTTTCCTGTATAACAGCTGTGCTCATAAAAGTGAAGCTGCGCTCTTTTAGGTGAATTCATATAGAATGAGCTTATTTTATCATTTTCTGTACTCAAATATTGAATTCCATGAACTCTTCTATCAATTCCTTTAATATTATGAAACTCTCTATTGTAACCTGTATCTTCGTAAAAATGCACATCCGTTTCTCCATATAAACTAGTATTAAAGCATTTATTTCTGTTTAAAGAAGAAGGTACTTTTTCTTTGATTTTACCAGACGTTTTTTCTAAATGAATATCAATTTCACCAGCGGTATCGAAAATCATAAAGTTGATAGCTACAAACCTTTTATTTTCTTCTTTTGAGACTACAAGTGATCCTTCTGGGCTTTTTTCTTTACTGAAAATTTCTTTAGCAATAGCTACGTCTCCGTAAGCGTCTATTATTTTTTTTGTTTCGTTGTCAAATACATAGGTTACTTCAAATTCTTTTCCGTAATAATTGTATCTGTGATTCACGTTTATCGTAGTAGCTTCTCTTTCTTTTTGTAATAATGAGTTAACTTCAATGTCTCTTTCAGTTGTAGTATCTATTCCTTCTTCATTATTGTTTTGACAACTAAAAACTAATAAACTCATTACTAATAATAAGCAGTTATAAAATATTTTCATCCTTAAAATTTTGGTTTTGATTTTTAATTTAAAATATGATGTCTGATTGAATAGCTATTAAAGACATCAACAAAACTATTTAGATGTGATGTATCTATGGTAAGGTAAAATCTCTTTATTAAAAAGGGGAAAAAGCACTGTTTTTTAAGCTATAAGTATGTTATAAAAATCATTTAATTTCGTTATGCAATTTTTATATTGAGATTAAAAAAAAAAGAGCAACTTATTTAAATAAGTTGCTCTTTTATATTTAAATACTTCACAAAAAGTATTTTCTATTTTACTAAAATATAATACTGCCAAGGTTCTAATGTATGCTCTTTAGTTCCTGAGAAAGTAAGAACTTCTCCAGAAATAGCATCTTTATAAGTACCGTTTAACTCGCTTGTAAACGGTTGTGCTTCTTTAGATAAATTAGCTACCAAGGTAAATGAATCTCCTTCTTTTTTTCTAGAAAATGCTAAAATATTATCATTTGAAGTTCCAATTCTATGATAAGGAGCGCTTTTTTTTCCTCCATTAAAAGCTTTATTATGTTGCTTTAAGTCAGCTAATTTCTGTAACAAATGCCATTCTTTACCTTTAGTTTTAGGAATAGAATCTTTTTCAAAAAACTTTAAACGGTGTTTTAAACCATACTCTTGTCCTGAATAGATTAATGGCATTCCTGGAGCTGCATAACTTAATACCGTAAATACATCTGTAGCATCTCCCATTCTTTCCTCTACAGTTCCATTCCATGAGTTTTCATCATGATTTGTTACAAATGTCATTAAAATATCATCTTTTTGATATCTTGCTGTGTCTTTTGCATAATTTTCATCCCAAGCGGCTACTTTTTTCTCTCCTTTGGCAATATGATTCATGGTATGATGACGATCCCAACCATATCCCATATCAAATAATCCGTCTTCTAATAATTCCGGTTCCCAAGCTTCTGCTAACATAAATATGTCTTTTTTATCTCTAAGTTGAGGAATTGCTTCTTTCCAGAAAGTAGTAGGTACAGATCCAGCGACATCGCATCTGAATCCATCAACATTTTCTTCTGTAAGCCAGTATGACATATCTGCTATCATTTGTTTTCTCAATTCAGGATTGTCGTAATTTAAATCTGCAACATCTGCCCAACCTACTGGAGTTCCATCTTCATTTAAAGGATCGGTTATTTCTCCTTTGTCGTTTTTAGTATAGAAATCAGGATTCGTTTTTATCCAAGTATGATCCCATCCTGTGTGGTTAGGTACCCAATCTAAAATCACATATATTCCATTATGATGTGCTACTTTAACTAATTTTCTAAAATCTTCAATTGTTCCAAATTCTGGATTGATCTTTTTAAAATCTGACACAGCATAATAGCTTCCTAAATATTTTGAACGTTCATCTTCAGGAAAATCGCTCGCAAACTTATCTCCAGTAGCTTTTCTTTTCGTTTCTGATATCGGGAATATTGGCATTAACCATATGATTTTTACTCCTAATTGTTTCAATTTAGGAATGTCTCTCGTAAAAGCGTTAAATGTACCTTCTTTTGAATACTGACGGATATTAGCTTCGTAAATAACTGCAGTTTCCAAGTAATCATTAATTGTAGGAGTTGGTTCATCTTTAGCTTCAGCTATAGATTTTTCTTCTCCTTTTTTAGGAGCTTCCGTTTTACAAGAAGCAATTAATAAAGCTGCTAAAAAAATAGGGATTATTTTTTTCATTCTTTGTTTTTATTGTTTGATAATACTCATAGCTACTCCTCCACCGGCAGCTAGTTTTAAGTTCATTTTTGTTGAATTGGTTACCTCTTTAGTCTCAACAACTAAATCTAATGGATTTGTATCCCAGTGTGCATTTTCACCATCTTTATAAATAGTAGCTTTATAGGTAGCTCCTTCTTCAAGAAAATCGAAATTGATAGTCAATTCTCTAGCGTTTTCATCTGTAATAGCTCCTAAAAACCAATTATTTGTCTCACGCTCTTCACGAGCAATAGTTACATATTCTCCAACTTCACCATTTAATACTTTTGTTTGTATCCAATCTACTCCTACATCTTTTATAAATTGAAGTGCTGTTGGATTTGCTTCATAATGCTCTACTAAATCAGCAGCCATTTGTATTGGACTATAAATAACAACATATAAAGCCAATTGTTGTGCTAGTGTTGTATTAACCTGATTGGTTTTGTTATACTCATCAAATTTGATATTGAAAATACCTGGCGTAAAGTCTATTGGCCCAGCTAACATTCTTGTAAATGCAACAATTGGTAAATGTTCTGGTGGATTTCCTCCATCTGAAGACCAAGCATTAAATTCTTGTCCACGTAAACCTTCTCTCGAAATAGTATTTGGATAAGTACGTCTAAGTCCTGTAGCTTTAATTGGTTCATGTGCATTGATTGCTACTTGATATTTTGCTGCTTTTTCAACTGTATTATTGTAATGGTTTACCATGTGTTGTCCATGATGAAATTCTCCTTTTGGCAAGATTTTACCAACGTATCCAGTTTTTACAGAATGAATTCCATGTTTTTTCATTAACGCAAATGCAGTGTCTTGCTGTTTGGTATAGGTATCTGTAGCAGCAGAAGTTTCATGATGCATAATAATATCGACACCTTTTTCTTTTCCGTAACGTACAACTTCGTCTAAATCGTAATCTGGGTAAGGTGTTACAAAGTCGAATACTCCTTCTCTATCTTCAAAACCAATCCAGTGTTCCCAACCTGTATTCCAACCTTCTACTAATACTCCTTTGATATTGTTTTTTGCAGAAAAATCGATGAAACGTTTTACATTTTCTGTAGTTGCACCATGTTTTCCATGTGCTTTTCCAGTATCTACCCATTTTCCTTTCTCATCTTTGGTCATACCATAACTCCAAGATGATTTTCCTAAATGCATTTCCCACCAAACTCCAGTGTATTTCATTGGCTTAAACCATGAAATGTCTTCTAATTTATTAGGCTCGTTTAGGTTAACTATTAAATTTGATTCAATTAAATCTGGTGCATTGTTCGTAATCTGAATTGTTCTCCAAGGGGTATTAAAAGGAAGTTTACGTTTTACTTTATAATCGTTTCTTTTAGAACCAACTAAAATGCTTTTTAATCCTAAATTTTCAGTATCTACACCTAACGTCATTCCTGAGTAATCTACTAAGGCTGCTTCATGAAAACTTAGATGTGTTCCATCTTTACCTACCATTGTAACTGGTGTATTTACAGCATTATTTGGAATACTAGTTTGTGCTAGATTCACATGATCTGCTTTAGCAATTGCATCTATTTTAGATAGCGACGTTGTGTTGTATAAATGTTCATAGATATCCCAATCTCCAGGAATCCAGAATGTTTTATAATCTTCGGTTAAATTAAACTCTGTATTTTCTTCTGTAATTAATACTTCGTCTACGCCTTGTTGTTTAGGAAATTCGTATCGAAATCCAATTCCATCGTTATATACTTTAAAAACTACAGAGAATTTACGATTGGGCTCATTTTCTTCTTCTAAATCTACTTTTAACTCATTGTAATTATTAACAACATCTAACTGTTCTCCCCACGGCATTTGCCATGTTTCATTAAACGTAGTCTCTTTTGTACTTGAAATTTTAAGTCCGTGTTTTAATGCTTTCGCATTTTTAAATTCGAATCCTAAATAAGAAGTGTCTATAACTGTTTTATCTTCTTTCTTAACAAGATAAAATGGTTGTTTCTCTTTATTTAAACCAAACGCTACTTTTAGAACTTTGTTTGGAGAAGTTACATTTGTAGCTCTAGTTGTTTCCTTTTTACAGGAAACAGCTAGTAACATACAAATTACATATAAATATGTATTCTTCATTGGGGATGATTATTTAATTATTTCTAATAAGATTACTGATTGATTTGCTGGTACAGCAACTTTACCATCTTTTACTGTAAGTGTTGTATTTGAAAATGCATCTTTCACGACATCACCGTCTTTAAACACGGGGCTTACAGTTATTTCTTTTGTTCCTTCAGGTAATTCTACTCCAATAACAACTGTATCTGTATAATCGTTTGTTTTATAGGTTCTTGAAAACACATATGGAGCTTCACTTATTGTTTGATCTTTTCCTGCTCCTACAGCTGGATGATTTTTTCTGAATTGTCCTAGTTTTTGCCAGTATGCTAGTACTTCTTGTGTTTTTTTATCATTGTTAATCGCATCCCAATTCATGAAAGAACGTAATGTAGCATCGCCAATAGTTCCTTCTATTACTAATGAACGAGCAGATTCATCTCCATAATATACTTGAGAAGTTCCTAGTCCTAATAATAGTTTGTTAGCTGATTCAAAAGGTTGTTCTCTTTTAGGATCAAATGGCTGTCCATCGTCGTGAGAACTTAAATAGTTTAATACTCCATATGCTTTTAAATCGTTATTTAAAATACTATCGTACTTTCTATTAAAGTCTTTAAATGACATTTGTTTTGCATTCCATTTCGCTTCAAAATTGATTAAACTATTGAATGCATTGTCAAAATAATTTACTGTTTTGTCTCCAAAATTGAAGTTTTTCCCTCCAGATATTCCGTAATTATATACTTCTCCTACTAAGTAAAATGGATTCTTATCTAATACTTTATCTGGATTGTTTTTCTTCCATTCTGCAAAAGCATAATCACTTTCTTTTTTAAATTCTTGCCATACATTTTCTTCTGTATGTTTTACAGTATCAACTCTATATCCATCTATTCCATATTCTTTAATATAGTCTGTTAACCATTTGATAATGTAAAATCTTGGCGCTCTTGGATATCCAGTTCTTTCAAAGAATTCGTCTAATTCTTTTACTTCTTGTTCGTAACGCCCTTCAGCTTTCCATTTTGCTACTAATTGTGGTGGTAAAGCAACTTCTTCATTGCTTTCCGTTTTAATATCTGGTAAGTTTTTAACTAAAGTACATGTAATGGTATTCTCATAGCTATCATAGGTACATTGTGGTTCTGTACGCACCCACTCTTCTGGCCAAACAGGATCTTTTTCAGTAACTGGCCCAGTATGATTGATTACAGCATCTAATAAAATTCTAATACCATGTTCATGTGCAGTTTTTACCAATTCTTTTAAATCTTCGCTTGTTCCGTAATTAGGATCGATATTTGTCCAATCTTTTGTCCAATATCCATGAAATCCATAAGTTACACCAGTTCCTTCATCTGTTCCACCATGAATTTGCTCTACAATTGGTGTCATCCAAATAGCATTGATTCCTAGTTTGTCGAAATAACCATCTTTGATTTTTTGTGTAATTCCTTTTAAATCACCTCCTTCAAAACCTCGAAGTTTAGCTGTTTCTTTAGTTCTATCGAAGTTAATGTCGTTCGAAGTATCTCCATTATTAAAACGATCTGTCAATAAGAAGTATAAATTAGCTCCATTCCATACAAATGGTGTTTTTGAGCTTTCTTTAGTTTCTTTCTTTGCAGTTTGTTCTGCTTTACTAGGTTTACAGCTAATAAATGTTACGACACTTAATAGGCTATATAGAATTATTTTTTTCATTACTATAGTTTTATAGTTAATTCAGTTCGTTTGTTTAAATCCCAGTTAAAAGGAATAGTTAGTTGATGTTTAGATGTATCCCAATTAAAATCAGTAGCTTTTCTATTTAGTTTTACTTTTTTGGGCTTACTAGTAATGTTATGAATAATTAAATTCATTTTTTTATTTCCAATCATATATTCTTCTCCTACATGATCAGAAAAGTCTATAATTATTTTCTTCTTAGAAACTTCTGCTGAAATTTGTAATACTTCATAAGCTTCTTTTTCATAAGCATTACGTGTTTTACCATCATCGCTATAAATTTCTGTTTTACTTTCTTCTACAGAAGGATGATAATAAAAATGTAAATCGAAAGCATTAAATGTATATTCTTCTGTAGTTTGTATACTTTTATTAGTCATAGGAATAAAAGCTCCTGCACGTACATAAGTAGGAATATGATCTTCTACAACAGTTACTTTCTGTGCCCCATTACCTTTAATAATAGTATCTGTATAAAAGTTGAACCAATAGTTATCTTTTGGGAAATAGACTTCTTTTTCTGTTACATTAGGATTTACAATTGGTGTGATTAAGAAATCATTTCCCCAGAAATAACTCGTAGCATTATTTAATAATTCTGAGGTATCTTCTTCAAAGAATAATGGACGCATTAAAGGAGCTCCTGTTCTATAATTTTGAAAAACTAAATTGTAATTATATGGTAATAATTTATAACGTAATTCAATTGCCTTTTTTGCTAACTTTTTAGCTCTATCGCTTCTAAATACAGGTTCACTCGGTACTTCTTCTTGTGCATGCGGTCTGTAAACAGGTTGAAAAACTCCATATTGTAACCAACGAATGTATAAATCGTCGTCTAAATTTGCTCCGGCAAAACCTCCTAAATCTGAATGCATAAATCCAAGACCTTGCATTCCCATTTGTAAAGCTATTTCTGGCTGGCTTTGTAATCCTCCCCAAGTTCTGTTAACATCTCCAGACCATGGAATTAGGCCAAAACGTTGCGAACCTGAATACCCTGCTCGCATCAAAATAAATGGACGTTCGTTAGGATAATCTTTAGCGTAACCTTCAGCAATTAATCGGGCCCAATCGTGTCCGTAAATATTGTGTACTTCATCAGCTGTTCCTGTTGCATGTAGTAATTGAGAAGGATGAACTTCTGGTTCTCCTAAGTCTCCCCAAATTCCTGCTACACCAAGATGTTTTAAATTGTCATATACATTCCAGAACCATTTTTTTCCTTTTGGATTATAAATATCTATCAATCCTGTATTTCCAAAATAGAAATCGTAGGTATATGGTTTTCCTAAAGAGTCTTTTGCTAAAACATCTTTTTTTACTGCTTCATTCCATTTTTTTGAAGTTGTTAGTACAAAAGGTTCCGTAATTAGAATGGTTTTAACTCCTTGATTTTTTAAATCACTTACCATTTGCTTCATATTAGGAAAGGAGTCTTTATACACTTCTAAATTTCCCATGGTTCCTTTAATATCTTTACCAAACCAGTATAAATCTAAGATTACAGCATCTACAGGAATTTTCTCTTTTTTGAAGGCTTTGATTGTATTGCGAGTTTCTCTTTCTGAGTGATATCCAAATCGGCTAGCAAAATTCCCTAAGGCCCAACGTGGTATCATCGGCTGTTTTCCTGTTAAATCCGTATAATTATCGATCAATTCATACCATGAATCTCCCATAATTACTTGATAAGTTTTTCTACCAGAAATGGTTTCGTAAGTAAGTGTGTTATTTTTTTTGCTGTCTAAATCTAAATAACCAATAGGAGCATTATCGAAATGAATCATGTATTTATTAGACGATACCACTAAAGGCATGGCATAATTCATTAACTCAGCTCGTGTTTCGTATCCGTAATGTGCTCTATTGTATAATTGCAAACGATTGCCTCTCCTATTCATTCCAAGTGCTCTGGCTCCTCCTCCATATAATGTTTCATTTGGATTTAGATTGAATTGAATAGCATCATTTTTATCTTTTTTTAAAAAGCCTTCTTTTTCAGAAGTAATTAAAATGTCTTTGTAATAATATTGTATTTGAAAAGGCGATTTTTGTATGATTACTGCACTTTTTTTTGTTTTAAAAGCAAGTGAATTTTCACTTTCGCGTAATTTTACAGCTAGTTTTTCTGGTTGTAAAACTACTGCATGTGATGTTTCTTTATAAGATTCACCATTAGGAATAAATGCAGTTTCAATAATTTCAGGAGTAAAAAAACGAATTTTATAGATTCCATCAGAAACAACTACTTGCAACACATCTTCTGATTGCATAGCAGCAGTTTTAAAAAATCTATTGGTATTCTGTCCAAATACTACCGCAGTAGTACATAAAAATGCGATTATAAATCGTTTCATTAGTTCTGTAATAAAAATAGTAAGGGTATGTCTAATCGTTTATTCCAAGAGTTTTCGCTATGATCTGCTCCTTCAAACTTTATATTTTCAAAGTTTTTATCTGTATATCCTTTTGATTTGAAAATACGATCAACTTTAATTGCGTATTGTAAATAATATTGATCTAGTGTTTCTGTACCATAATCAAAATAAAATTTATGATTTTTGGACGATGGAATGTTAGCTTCTAAATAATTAAAGATAGCTTCTGCAAAAGGATTTTTTTTCATTGGATTAATTCCTGGCCAATGTGTAGATAAACAAGCAGCTCCATAAAAAACTTCTGGATACTGTGTGATTGCATACATAGACATTAATCCGCCCATAGAAGAACCTCCTACAAACGTATTTTGTTGATCTGATAATGTAGCATAATTTTCATCTATAAAGGGTTTTAACTCTTTTGTAAGAAACTTAAGATATTCATCGCCTTTTAAGCCTTTACTTAGATTATCTAATTCAGAATTTACATTCATTGTATCTAATGCTTTCTTAGGAAAGTAATCAATTGCTTTTTCAGGAAATAAATCGCGCCATCTTAAATCAGAAATGCTATGTATTCCTACTACAATAACATTTCTAATTTTTTTCTGTTGCATTAGTTTCGAAGCCCATTCATCTATTTTCCATTCTTGTTTATTCCAAGTGGTAGTTGCATCAAATAAGTTTTGGCCATCATGCATGTATAGTACTGCGTACTTTTTATCTTTTGAATATCCTTTTGGTAGCCAAATACCTACAGGTCTCTCTTTTATATATTTAGAAGGAAAAAGTTCTATACGTTCCAAAGTACCATCAAAAAGTACAGCTTTTGAGAGCTTTTTAGCTTTTAAAGCTTGCTGATTTTTCTGTTGTGCACTTAGTTGTCCTGCTATAAAGAACAGAAACAGTATGTATAGAACTTTTTTCATCTTTAAATTTAACGAACTTTTTATTTTAAACAGTTACTAAACTGTTAGGTTTTACAGTGATCTTTGTATTATTAACCAATAGATCTAATTCATTATTGCCTTCTAATTCAAACTCAGTTCCGTTTTTAGAAACTTTTATTTTTAAAATTTGATTTCTGAAGTTTATTTTAAATGAATAAGCATCCCATTGTTCTGGAATTTGAGGTGTAAAGCTTAACATTCCGTTTGTAACTCTCATTCCTCCAAAACCTTCTACAATACTCATCCAAGTACCCGCCATTGAGGTAATATGCAGTCCTTCTTCTACTTCTTTGTTATAATCGTCTAAATCTAAACGAGAAGTCCTTAGGTAGAATGTATACGCTTGTTCCATTCTTCCTAGTTTTGCTGCCTGAATACTATGTACGCAAGGAGATAAAGAACTTTCATGAACTGTAAAAGGCTCATAAAAATCAAAATGTCTTTCTAATTCTTCTTGAGTAAATTGATCTTCGAAGAAATAAAAACCTTGTAAAGTATCTGCTTGCTTTATATAAGGAGAACGTAAAATACGATCCCAACTCCATTTTTGATTGATAGGACGTTGTGTTTGATCTAAATTAGCTACAGTGATTAATTCTTTGTCTAAGAAACCGTCTTGCTGTAAATACACTCCATGTTTTTCTGAATAAGGGAAATACATATTATCAGCTACCTTTTTCCAATCAGCTAATTCTGCTGCTGTAAATTTAGTTTTTGCTAAAATTCGCTCATAATCTTCTGTGTATTCTTTTTGAATAATTTCAATATTCTCTAAAGCATAGTTGATACACCATTTCGCAATATAATTTGTATACCAGTTATTATTTACATTATTCTCATACTCATTAGGTCCTGTAACACCTAGCATTACATATTTTTGCTTGTCTTCAGAGAAGTTTACTCTTTGATGCCAAAAACGAGCAATTCCAATAAGTACTTCTAATCCCATTTCTGGTATATAGCTGTAATCATTAGTATAACGATGGTAATTAAAGATGGCAAAAGCAATAGCTCCATTTCTGTGAATTTCTTCAAAGGTAATTTCCCATTCGTTATGGCATTCTTCACCATTCATAGTTACCATAGGATACAATGCAGCACCATTTTTAAATCCTAGGTTTTTCTCGGCATTTTCTATGGCTTTATCTAACTGATTATATCTGTAAGTTAACAAGCTTTTTGCTACTTCTTGATTTTTAGTAGCCATATAGAAAGGCAAGCAATATGCTTCCGTATCCCAGTACGTGCTTCCTCCATATTTCTCACCAGTAAATCCTTTAGGTCCAATATTTAAGCGAGCATCTTTACCTAAATAAGTATGGTTTAATTGCATGATATTGAAACGGATACCTTGTTGTGCTTTTACATCTCCATCAATAGTAATATCAGCCATTTCCCAAATAGCAGCCCAAGCTTCTTTTTGTTGAGCTAATAAAGCCACAAAGCCTAAATCTGTTGCTAGTTTTAAAGTGTTTTTTGCAGCAGTTACTAATTGATTTTTATCATGATTCGTGTCTACAACATAACCACCGAACTTATGAATACTAAAGCTTTGATTTGCTTTTACTAGTGCTTCATATTTAAAAGAAACACTAGTTTCTGTTGCGTTAGTTTCTGGGGCAATATTTTGTTTTTCAGAATTAATATAGAATTCTGATTGCATAAAAGTGCAAGTATGAAAATTAGTTTTCATTGTATGCGCTTCTATAAATGCTTGATTGTTTTCTGACACTACATTTAATGTATTCCAAAACTGATCGTCCCAGTTAGTATCTTCGTTATGAATACCACTATCTAAATACGGTTGGTATGTAATAGTTGCATCACTAGATATAGGAGTTACTGTATACTCAATTGCACCTACTTCGTCGATATCGATACTTAAAAAGCGTTTTGTTTTTACTTCAATTGTAATATCGTTTGGTAAAGTTGCTGTAAAGCTACGCGCTAACCAACCTTCTTGCATATTTAACTCGCGTCTGAAGTTTTTAATTTCTTTACACGTGTTTAAATCCAATTCAACTGAATTTATAAATACGTTAATACCAATCCAATTTGGTGCATTTAAAACTTTAGCAAAATACTCAGGATATCCATTTTTCCACCAACCAACTCTGGTTTTATCTGGGTAATAAACTCCTGCTATATAACTTCCCTGAAAAGTTTGTCCAGTATATTTTTCTTCAAAATTAGCACGTTGCCCCATGGCACCGTTACCTATACTAAATAAACTTTCGGAAGATTTTACTCTACTATCATCAAATCCTTCCTCAATAATCGACCACTCATTTGGTATAATATAATCTTGATTCATTTCTAATTTGTTTGTTGAAGCTGTTTATTTGTTTATTAATTTGTTAATGAAGTCTGTAGATATTTCGGAAAAATCTTTAAATACAAAGTTTGCTTCCGAAAGCACATCTTCTTCACCTATTCCTATAGAAATCATATTTGCACTATTGGCAGCTTGAATTCCCGCAATAGAGTCTTCAAAAACTACACATTGTTCTGGTGCTATATTTAGCTCTTTAGCTGCTATTAAAAACACTTCTGGGTCTGGTTTAGCCTTAGAAACATTAGTTCCATCTACAATAGCATCAAAAGTTTCGTATAACGCTACTTTTTTTAAAATAGCTCTTGCATTTTTACTAGCAGAACCTAAAGCTACACCTTGATTTTCTTGTTTTAAATGTTGTAAAATTCGGGGTACATCAACTAGGATTTCATTAGCTGTCATCGTATCAATATAGGAAAGATAGTCTTGATTCTTCTGATCCATTAATTGATGGAATTTTTCTTCGGAAACAGTGATGTTTCCCCAGTTTAAAATCTTCTCTAATGATTTTACTCTACTAACTCCTTTTAATTGTTCATTTTGAGTTTCTGTAAAATCAATTCCTACATCGTTAGCTAATTTCTTCCAAGCTAAAAAGTGGTATTTAGCAGTGTCTACAATAACACCATCTAAGTCAAATATGAATCCTCTCTTATTCATTTTCTATTTCGTACGTAATTGCTTTTTTATTTGTAATTAAAAAATTTGCTAGACCTCCAAGAATTAGCGAAATTCCTGCTACTGTCATAGCGTTTATTGTTTCTTCTCCTAATAAGTTTGATATAAATACAACTCCTCCAATAGCAGCAACAATTTGTGGGATAACAATGAACATGTTAAATATCCCCATGATTACTCCCATTTTCTTTGGATTTACAGAGCTGGATAACATAGCATATGGCATTGATAATATACTTCCCCACGCAAAACCTATAAGAATAAAAGAAAGTGCCAAATATTCATGTGAAGGAATATATTTCATTATTAAAAAACCTAAACCTCCTAAAATTAAAGAAACCATATGCACATACTTTCTATTAATTCTTCTGCGTGAAGTGTATAAAACTAAAAGTAAAGCGAAAACCATAGAAGATAAACCATATATTCCCATGTATGAACCAACTAAATTTGATGCTTTTTGAAAAGCAGTGTTGGCTGTATTGTATGCATTTAATTGATCTGGAATTTCTAAGTTATAATTAGTTTCAATTGGAGCAGGAGCATTAAATACATGCTCTGTTAATGCTGGGTTTGCCATACTCCAAAGTGTGAAAAATGCAAACCAACTAAAAAACTGTACAACTCCTAATTTTTTCATAGTGGCTGGCATACTGCCAATATTATTTAAGATATCAGGTATAAACTGATTCTTTTTTGCTTTCTCTTTTTCAAATTCTTCCATATCTTCAGGAGGATATTCTGATGTAGTAAACACTGTATATAATATACTTGTTAAGAAAACAAAAGCACCAATAGCAAAAGCAACTTTTACAGACATTGGTACAACACCTAATTCAGCAGCATCGCTAACTCCTAATTTAGATACTAACCAAGGTAAATTACTTGCTACCCATGTTCCAATACCAATTATTAATGTTTGTACTACAAAACCATAAGATCTTTGAGATTTTGGGAGTTTATCTGCAACCAATGCTCTAAAAGGCTCCATAGAGATATTAATAGAAGCGTCTAGTATCCATAAAAAACCAACAGCAACCCATAATGCAGGAGAATGTGGGGCAAAAAATAATGCTAAAGAACTGAAAACAGCTCCGATCAGAAAGTAAGGTCTTCTTCTTCCCCATCTTGGACTCCAAGTACGATCACTTAAGTATCCTATAATTGGTTGAACTAATAACCCTGTAAGTGGAGCTGCAATCCATAGAAAAGGAATATCATCTTTTGAGGCTCCAAGAGTTTGAAAAATTCTAGACATAAATCCGCCTTGTAAGGCGAAACCGAACTGTATACCGAGGAAACCGAAACTCATGTTCCAAATTTCCCAGAAACTTAATTTACGCTTATTCATTATCGTAATTATTAATTAATACTACGATAAGCGCTGAGACTTATCATTTTTGTGCAGAAAAGAAAATTATTGATAAGTCTTTATGTTGCCAAATATAGAGTTTTTTTGTTTATGTTTTTGAAAAAATAACTTTTACCTGCTAGATTCTCTTATTTTTAAGTTACTAGAAATTACTTTTGTTTGTGGGTTAACTTCATTTTCAGCACCTTCTATTCTATCTATTAAAAGTTCAGCAGCTTGCTCGCCCATTGTAAATCCGTGTTGAACTATAGTCGTAATAGATGGAGATGAATATTCAGAAATTAGTCCATCTGTAAAACCTATTACAGAAAGCTCTTCAGGTATTTTAATACCTTTTTCTTTTGCTATTCGAATTGCGATAGCAGCATAGATTTCATTTACAGCGAAGACAGCATCAATATTTTGAGAAAACAAAAGAGCTATTTGGTCATAAATACTTTCTTTCTCATCTACATTCACTACTAGGCTTTTGTCTATTTTGATTCCAGACTCTTTTAAAGCTCTTTCATAACCTTGATATCGATCTAAACCTACTGTTACATGCTCTGGAGTTGTAATAATAGCTATGTTTTTACAACCCTTATCTATCAAATGTTTTGTTGCCTTATACCCTGCTCCTATATCATCTACAATTACTTTATCACAATTAATAGAATCATGTACTCTATCGAATAACACTAATGGAACTTCATTGCTAATTAACCTGTAGAAATGTCCTAATTCCTTGTTTCTAAGAGTTTCTTTAGCTATAGAAACAATTAAACCATCTACACTTCCATTAGTAAGTACATTAATCGTTTCAATCTCTTTTTCTTGGTTTTCATTTGAGAAACAAACCATAATATTATAGCCTCTTTTATTAGCTACATTTTCAATTCCACTAATAACTGTTGAGAAAAAGTGGTGTACTATTTTAGGCAATACAATACCAATCACTTTTGTTTTTTGGTTTCTTAATTGTAAAGCTAAATTATTAGGCCTATAATTGTAATAATTAGCATAGGCTTTTATTCGTTCTTTTGTTTCGTGGCTTATTTCATGACTATCACGTAAAGCTTTCGAAACAGTGGAAGTTGATACTCCCAGCTCTTTAGCGATTATTTTTATGGTAATTTTTGGCTTCATATTTTACAAAACTGATAAAAAAATCAGATTATATTATCAATCTGTTAAGTTAAAGTTAAAAAGTTATCAACACGAAAACGTTTTCGTAGTAACGATAGTAGCTTGAGCTTCATTTTAATGGCTATATTCACATCGCAGAACGAAGATTATTGATATTAAATTAATTCAAATTTACTTATTTACTTAAGAATTTACATATGAAAAAAAATAAACAACTATTCAGTGTATTTCTAGTACTTTTTTCTTTTTTGAGTTATGCACAGCAAACAGTAAAAGGAACCGTGACTGAAAAGTCTACAGGAGATCCTTTGCCTGGTGTGTCTGTTGTATTAAAAGGAACTGTAAAAGGTGCTGAAACTGATTTCGATGGTAATTACGAAATCAAAAATGTAAAGCCAACAGATATTCTTGTTTTTTCTTTTATAGGAATGAAAACTCAAGAGATCACTGTTGGAACTTCTAATACCATTAATGTACAGTTAGAAGATGGAGGTCAGGTTTTAGACGAAATCGTTGTCGTTGGATACGGTACTACTACAGTAAAAGATGCTACCGGATCTGTAGAAGCTATTACAGAAAAAGATTTTACAAGAGGTAATATTGTAACTCCAGAAAACTTATTAAGTGGTCGTGTATCTGGTGTTAGTATTACTACAAGTGGAGCTCCAGGTTCAGGATCAGCTATTAGAATTCGTGGTGGTTCTTCTGTAAATGCATCAAACGATCCGTTAATTATTATAGATGGTCTACCAATTTCTAATAGTGGTGTAGATGGTTCTAGAGGTGTTTTAGCAAATATAAACCCTAATGACATTGAGTCTTTCTCTGTGTTAAAAGATGCTTCTGCTACTGCTATCTACGGTTCACGAGCTTCTAATGGTGTTATTATCATTACAACTAAAAAAGGAAAGTCTAGTTGGTCTTTAGATTTCGATACACAGCTTACTTTTGGAGAGATTCGTGATAGAGTAAATGTGTTTTCTTCAGAAGAGTTCAGAAATTTAATTAATTCACAACCAATAAATGGCACTACATTAGACACTAGTATATTAGGTAATGCTAATACTAATTGGCAAGATCAAGTGTTTAGAAAAACTGTTTCTAGAATCAATAACTTAACAGTTCGCGGTTCTATGTTTGATGTAGTTCCGATTAGATTATCTGTAGGTTTTAATGATCAAGAAGGAGCAATTTTAACTTCAAACTTTAATAGAAGAAATGTGTCTTTATCGTTAAGCCCATCTTTATTTAATGATCACCTTAAAATTAATTTAAATTATAATAGAGCTTTCGAAAATAGTAGATTCGCTGATTCTGGTCAAGTTGGAGCAGCATTGCGTTATGATCCTACACAACCAGTATATGATAGCTCCTCTCCTTTTGGTGGATTCTTTCAACATTTAAGTGGACCTAATAGTGCGGTAACAAATAGTACTACAAACCCAGTTGCATCTTTATTACAAAGAAGTAATATAGGTAAGTCTTTTAGACAATATGGAAATTTACAATTTGATTATAAATTTCATTTTTTACCTGAATTAAAAGCAGTTGTTAATTTAGGTTATGATAGAACTGAAGCTAGTAGAACAGATGTTTCTTCTTTATTAATTCCTTCACAGGTTGGAGATTTATTTATAGGAAACAATTGGGCTGGTGAGCAAACAAGAACAAATAAATTATTAGACGGATATTTAAACTACAATACTAACTTTTCTGATGATTTAAATGCTGACTTTACTGCTGGATATTCTTATCAAAAATTTGAGTTTAATGGAAGCAATACAGGTAACAGAAGAGACCCAAATGCTAGGCCAGATATTTTTGCAGATCCAGATGTTGTATTAATAGGATTCTTTGGTAGAGCTAATTTTAGTTTCTTAGATAAATACTTATTAACATTAAATTACAGAAGAGATGGAACTTCTCGTTTCTCTTCTAAAAATAGATGGGGTAATTTCCCAGGAGCTGCTTTAGCTTGGAAAATTAGCGAAGAAGATTTTCTTAAGGATTCTGAAGTAATTTCTAGTTTAAAATTAAGAGCAAGTTATGGTCTTACAGGACAGCAAGAAATTACTGCTAAAGATATTTTCTTAAATAGATATCGTGCAGGTAATCCAAACTCACAATATATTTTTGGAGGAAATGTAATCGGTACAAATGTTCCTTCAGCTATTAACGAAGCTATTAAATGGGAAGAAACAGCTACTATTGAATTTGGTGTAGATTATGGATTATTTAATGATCGTATTTCTGGATCTATAAGTGCATTCCAGAAAAATTCTACGGATTTATTATTTGACGCACCTACTTCTTTAAACTTTACAAACAGAATTATCCAAAACGTAGGTGAATTACAAATTCAAGGTCTTGAGTTTTCTATAAACTCAAACGTTATCGAAAAAGAAGACATTAGCTTAAACTTCAACTTTAATGGTACATTCTTTAATAGAGAAATTACAAATTTAGCTTCAGGAATAGATATTTTAGCTGGAGGAATCTCAGGAGGTACTGGAAATCAAATTCAAATTAACAGAGTTGGAGAAGCACCAAGATCTTTCTATGTATTTAAACAATTATATGATGCTAACGGAGCACCTATTGAAGGAGCTTATTTAGACGTGAATGGTGACGGAATTATTAATGATAATGATAGAATTGTAAAAGAAAGTCCAGATCCAGATGTTATTTTAGGGTTCCAAACGAATTTTAATTATAAACAATTTGACTTATCTTTCAATATGAGAGCAAATATTGGAAATTATGTTTATAATAATGTAAATTCATCAAGAGCACAATTAGCGCTATTACAAGATAATTCAGTATTAGGTAACATTCCAACCTCTGTATTAAATTCAAATTTTGTAAATACTTCAGATGTTATTCTTTCTGATTTTTATATAGAAAATGCATCGTTTTTAAGAATGGATAATATTACGTTAGGATATACATTTGACAGACCTATTAAGAAATTTTCTAAAAATAGCGTTCGTATTTGGGCTGGTATGCAAAACGTTTTTACATGGACAAACTATTCTGGTTTAGATCCTGAAGTTTTTGATGGTATTGATAATATTATTTATCCAAGACCAAGAAATATTTTAGTTGGTGCAAACATTAAATTTTAAAAAATTAACAATGAATATCAAAAAATATATAAAATCATTGGTATGCATTACTGTACTATCTTTTTCATTTTCATGTACAGAGGATTTAAATATCATACCTAATGATGATCAAACAACCTTAAGTCAAGATTTGTTTGAAAATGAAAGTGCTTATAAAGAAGTATTGGCTGGAGTGTATGCTAATTTTTCTTTAACAGGGACAGATGGTGCAGGATCGTCTAATTTACAAGGGATTGATGCTGGTACAAGTCAATACGGACGTGTATTATTGTATTTACAAACATTATCAGCAGATCAAATGATATGGTCTTACGAAAACGATCCCGGAACTAGAGAAATTCAACGTTCTATATGGACAGCACAAAATCCTCTTATTTTAGGAATGTTTGAAAGAGCTAGAGCTTCTGTAAATTTTGCAAATAACTTTTTGAATGAAACTACTGAAGAAAAGTTAAATGAAAGAAACGTATCTCAAGCAACTCGCGATGAGATTGTAACGTATAGAGCTGAAGCTAGATTGATTAGAGCTATTGCTTATTATCATTTAATGGATTTATTTGGAAAAGCGCCTTTTGCAGATGAGACTACACAGATCAATAGCAACCCAAATGAAATTTTAAGACCAGAATTATTTAACTACATCGAGTCTGAATTACTAGCTATTGAGTCAGATTTACCAGATCCTAGAGGGAATGAATACGGTAGAGCTGATAAAGCTGTAGCATGGATGGTGTTAGCTAAAATGTATTTAAATGCTAAAGTTTATATAGATCAAGATAGATATACAGAATGTATTACTTATTGTAATAGAATTATTAATGGAGGCTACTCTTTAGCTACAAACTATTTACATAATTTCATGGGAGATAACAATACAAATTCTGCTAGAAATGAAATTATATTCCCATTAATATCAGATGGGTTCTCTGTACAAAACTTCGGTCCTACCACAGTTATGGTAAATGGTGAAGTTGGAAGTTTAGAGAAAAATGGATTGTCTCTAGGTGTTTCAGAAGCTGGATGGGGAGGAGCTTTAAGAGTTCGTAAGCAATTTGCTGATCTTTTTAACGGAGGTGTTTTCCTTACAGATACAAGAAATACGTTAATTACTCAAGATAGAAATGTAAATATTACAGATATTTCAGATAGAGATCAAGGGTATGTTATTACTAAATATTCTAACCTTTCTTCTACTGGAGCTACTGGATCAAGCACTACTTTTGTAGATACAGATTTTCCTTTATTCAGGTTAGCAGATGTTTATTTAATGTATGGAGAAGCTGTTTTACGTGGTGGTACAGGTGGTACAACTACACAAGCTATCGATTATGTTAATGCATTACGTACTAGAGCTAATAACCCAGAAATGATTACTACACCAGATTTTACTTTAGATTTCATTTTAGATGAAAGATCTAGAGAGCTACACTGGGAAGGACATAGAAGACAAGATTTAATTCGTTTTAACAAGTTTACAGGAGGAAATTATAACTGGGCATGGAAAGGAAATGCATCTAATGGAATTTCTATTTCTAGTCACTTAAATGTATATCCTATTCCAACAACGAGTTTAGCTTCAAATCCTAATTTGAATCAAAACTCAGGATACTAAACCAAAAACAGTAAAGAAATGAAAAAAATAGTTAATATATTTTTAGTAATACTTACACTATTTGTAGGTATTGGCTGTGATGATAATTCTGAAACTTTTGTGGTTTCAAATAGTCCTACTGCGGCTGTATTACAGGATTTGAGTATTACTAATATTCAATTAGATCCTGTTAATACAACAATCCCTGCTTTAACCTTAAGCTGGGAAAGTGCAGATTATGGATTACAAGCATCTGTTATATATAATATTGAATTTTCTAGTGATGAAGCTTTTACAAATCCAGTAATTGCCTCTACAGTTACTGGTGAAAACAGTATTACGTTTTCTATGGCAGAATTAAACTCTGCTGCTGGTAATGCTGGTTTAAATCCTTTTGTTTGGGCTAATCTATATGCAAGAGTGGTTTCGTCATTAGGAACGCAAAATGGAATACCAGTAAATTCAAATACAGTAAGTATGAATGTATTCCCTTACTTTAACTATGTATTTGAAGATTATTTTCTAGTAGGTAATGCAACTGCTCCTAATTGGGACAACAATAACAATAACCCTCCACTATTTAGAAACCCTAATGATGAGAATTTATATACTTACACAGGGAGGTTTTTAAATGATAACCCTGCAGATGCAGGAGTCGGTAGATTCAAAGTACTAGAAACATTAGGTTTATGGCAACCACAATGGGGAACAACTTATCCTGATGGTAGCGATCCAATAGAAACATCTGGGAAAATAGCAGGAAACCCAGGGACTCAAAGTGATGACCCTGGAAGGTTTGGAGTTACTCAAACAGGTTTTTATACATTTACTATCAATTTTGCAACAAATGACTATAGCATTGTTCCTTTTGATGCAACTGGAATTATAAGCCCAGCTACATTATCAGTTCAAGGATCTTCAGTAGCGGCAACTACAGCATTAACTGCATTAACATTTGATGAGCATATTTGGTATGCTAACTCAGTTAGGTTAACTCCTGGTAGCTTACAGTTTGTAACAGATGGAGGAAATACTTGGGGAAGTGATACAGCTTTTTCAGGATCAGCAACACAAGGTTCTGTTATGATTCCTGTAATTGTTGAAGATGATTATGATATCTGGTTTAACGATTTAACAGGTCAGTATATTCTTATTCCATTGAATTTATAAACCTTAATGTAAAAGTATTAAGATGAAAAAAATAAATAATATAATTAATAAAATATGTGTTGCTGTATTGGCTTCAGTATTTTTACTGGCCTCTTGTGATACAGAAGAAAGTTTAAATATTACATCACCAGATCCTGTATTTGAATTGGAAACACCTGGTATTAATAATATCTTTTTAAACTTTGAATTGCCTGCTAATGCTGCTTTTACAATTTCATGGAAAGATGAAATCTCACAAAGTGGTACTTATGAAGTGCAAATGGCATTAGAAAACACTTTCCAATCGCCAGTTTCTTTGGGAACTACAGATGGCTCAACGTTTTCTATGTCTGTACAAGATTTCAATACAGCATTAAAATCTGCTGGAGTTACCTCTTTTGAGCAAATTCCAGTGTACATGAGAATTTTAAATGGTACTGAAACAAGTAATTCAATTTTATTTTTAGTAACAACTTATGCAGTTGCAATTCCAGAAATTACAGCTCCAGATAATACATTTACAACTGTACTTTCAGATGTAGATCCTGAGGCGGTTGTAACTACTGTAACTTGGGAAGATTCTGAGCTTGGAAATGATAGCACAGCCGATGTTAGCTATCGTTTAGAAATAGCAGAGCCAGGAACTAGTTTTGCTACACCAGGATTAGTTGGTACAACATCAGAAACTTCTATGGAAGTGAAACATGGAGCTTTTAACGATCTTGTTTTAGCTGCTGGAGGAACTCCAGGAACAGAAGGTTCAATAGATATGAGAGTAGTTGCTACCATTACTACTGCATCAGGAGATTTAGTAAGAACTTCAGATGTTGTTAGTATTAAAGTTACTCCGTACAGTGTTGCATTACCTACTACATTATACGTTGTTGGTGCTGGTGCAGCTGATGCTGGTTGGGGATGGACTTCTCCAGTTGAATTAGCATTACAAGGAAGAACATATTCTGGAAATATTAGATTAACTCCAAATGATGGTGGTAACTTTAGATTCTTTACTGTAAGAGACGATTGGGGATCTGGTCAGAATTATACTTACTATGCTGAAAGAGGTTATACTTTCGATGCGAATTTAACTGATGCAATGGATGGTGATAACAATTTCTTATTTACTGGTGCAGAAGGTGAATATTTTATAGAAATTGATACAGAAAATGAAACAATTACATTAGGACCTCCAGTTGTTGGACCAAATTGTGTCTTCGATCAACTTTGGGTAGTTGGTGCTGGTGCTGTTGATGCTGGTTGGGGATGGACTTCTCCAGTTAGAATCCGTTGTACAGGTAACGGAGTGTATCAAGGAAATATCAACTTAACAAACGATGCATTCAGATTCTTTACAGTAAGAGATGATTGGGGATCTGGTAGAAACTTCCCTTTCTACGAAAATGATGGATATACTATAGATGCCAACTTCGAAAATGCAAATGATGGTGATAGCAATTTCAGATTTACAGGTGCTCCTGGAACTTATTTCTTAACAGTAGATACTGTAAACAAAGAAATAAAATTAGAAGCTCAAAATACAGATTGTGAGTTTGTAGACTTATGGATTGTTGGTGCTGGTGCTCCTGATGCAGGTTGGGGATGGGCTTCTCCTGTTGAATTCTCTTGTGTAGATATAGGATTATATAGTGCTCAAGTAACTTTTGCTAACGATGCATTTAGGTTCTTTACGGTAAGAGACGATTGGGGATCTGGTAGAAACTTTCCTTATTACCAAAATGAAGGATATACTATAGATGCCAATTTTGAAAATGCAAATGATGGTGATAGTAATTTTAGATTTGTAGGTACTCCAGGTACATATACATTGTATATGGATACAATAGCGAAAACAATTACTATAAGCAATTAATATAAAATTATAGAAGTTTCTTTTAAGCTATTCTATCTGTTTTACAACTAGGTAGAATAGCTTTTTTAAATTTATTATACATGAAAAAAATCTTTTCAGTACTTATATTCTTCCTATGCGCTTTTGTTACAACAGCACAGCAGCAAAATGTCACTTTCGACGTGAGTCCAGCTACTTTTAATGAAGATGAAGAAATAACAATTACTGTTTCAAATGTAAATCCTACAACTTGGGGTGTCTCAGATATTTATTTGTGGGCTTGGTCTTATGATTCATCGGATTTAAATTCTATGGACTCTCCTACTAATGGTACATGGACCAATTCAAATGAAGCTCAAAAGTTAACTAATAATGGAGATGGAACATATTCTATTTCCTTTACGCCAACAACATTTTATAATAGAACTGGTATTGGTCGAATTGGAATGTTAGTAAAAGCTAAAGACGGAACTGGAGACAAAAAATCTCAAGACCAGGAGTATGAAGTTGGTAAGTTTCAATTGAATCTTACTGCGCCAGTTAATACAGTTTCTATTGTCAATTCTGGTGAAAACTTTAATGTTACGGCTACTAGTAGTATTGCAGCTAATTTTAATTTAAAAGCAAATGGTACTTCAGTAAACACTCAAAATAACACGACTAACTATTCTTTAACTACATCGGTAACACAGAATACTAATTTTGTACTAGAAGCTACTAATGGAGCTACTACTTTAACACAATCGTTCCAAATTATTGTAAAGCCAGCTGTAGTTGAAGCTGCTTTGCCTAATGGATTAAAAGATGGTTTAAATCTTGATGCTACAGATCCTACAAAAGCTACCTTAGTTTTATATGCCCCAAATAAAGAGTTTGTACATGTTATTGGAGACTTCAATAATTGGACTATAGACAATAACTATTTAATGAAAAAAGATAGCGCTAAAGATCGTTTTTGGATAGAACTTTCTGGTTTAACAGCGCAAGAAAACCATTTATATCAATACTTAATTGATGGTGAATTAAGAGTAGCTGACCCCTACTCTACATTAATTTTGACTGAAAGTAATGATCAATTCATAAATGATGTTACCTATCCTAATTTACCAGCTTATCCAACTGGAGAAACAAATCATTCTGTTACAGTATTAAAAACAGGTGAAGCTTCTTTTAATTGGACTGTTACAAATTTTAACCGTCCAGCAAAAACGGATCTAGTTATATATGAGGTTTTAATTAGAGATTTTGATGCATTACATAGTTTTGATGCTTTAAAGGCTAGATTAGACTATATTCAAGGTTTAGGTATTAATGCTATTGAGTTAATGCCTGTAAGTGAATTTGATGGTAATGAATCTTGGGGATACAATCCTTCATTTCATATGGCATTAGATAAATATTATGGAACTAAAAACGCGTTTAAAGAATTTATAGATGAATGTCATAAAAGAGGTATTGCTGTTATTTTAGATGTTGTTTATAATCATGCAACAGGTCAAAATCCATATTATAGAATGTGGAACACCGACAATGGAAATTATGGCGGACAAGCTACAGCAGATAGTCCATTTTTTAATCAAACGGCTAAACACTCTTTTAATGTATTTAATGATTTTAACCACAGTTTACAAGCAACTAAAGATTATGTAAAAAGAACTACTCAATATTGGATCGAAGAATATAAAATAGATGGTTTTAGATGGGATTTAACAAAAGGATTCACTCAAAATTGTTCTGCTTCAGACGATAGTTGTACAAATGCTTTACAAGCTGATAGAGTTGCTGTATTAAAGGAATATGCAGATTATCAATGGGAAGTTGATCCAAATTTTTATGTGATTTTTGAGCATTTAGGTACCAATCAAGAAGAAACAGAATGGGTAAATTATAGATTAGCTGAAGGTAAAGGAATTATGATGTGGAGTAATTTAAACTCTAATTATAATGAAACAACCATGGGGTATCACGATGGTGGAAAATCTAATTTCTCTTGGATTTCTTATAAAAACAGAGGTTGGACAGTACCTGCTAATATTGCTTACATGGAAAGCCATGATGAGCAACGTTTAATGTATAAAAATCTTGAATTTGGAAATACAAATGCTACATACAGTGCTAAAGATTTAAATACAGCTTTAGCAAGAACTGCTGCTGCTGGAGCTTTCTATTTTACGGTACCTGGACCAAAAATGATATGGCAATTTGGAGAGTTAGGATACGATGTTAGCATCGATTTTAATGGTCGTACAGGAAATAAACCTATTCGTTGGGAATATTTTAATAATGCTGAACGAAAAAAGATATACGATCTTTGGTCTGAATTGATTGCTTTAAAGAAGCAAGAAGATATTTTTAGAACTTCAGATTTCACCTTAAATGTTGCTGCAACAACAGGTTTGAAAAAAATTCATTTAACTAACGATAATGCTGCAGATGATTTACAATATGTAACAATTATTGGGAATTTTGGAATTATTCCTCAGAATATAAATCCAGAATTTCAAAAAACAGGTACATGGTTTGATTTACTAAATGCTAATAATTCTATTACCGTTTCTAATGTAAATTCGAACATTACATTACAACCAGGAGAATTTAAAATCTACGGAAGTTCAGCAGTGACGCTTTCTAGCGAAGATATTTTAACTAATAACTCATTCTTAAGTGTTTATCCAAACCCTGCTAATGATTACTTTAAAATTAATCAGGAAGTAGATGAAATTTCGATTTACAATATATCTGGAAAAAAAGTCTTAAATTACAAAGGAAAATTTTTAAAGAATTATTCTTTTAATATCAATTCCCTTTCAAAAGGAATCTATTTTGTAAAGGGGCGGAACGAGAGTAATTTGTTTTCACGAAAATTGCTTGTAAAATAAATTCTGTTAAACTTTGAAAAGGCTCTTATTAAATAAGAGTCTTTTTTTTTGTGCTATTTTTAACATTATTCTTAGTTTTCTCTATATCAATAAACAAACCCCTTTTATTATTGAAAATAGTAAAACTAAGTATTGTACTTTTAGTTAAAATTCATTGTAAATTGTTTTTTAATACTATATTCGCAGCCGTTAAGTTTTAAAACGAGTATTATTTTTCAATTTTCCCTACATTATTGAGTAATCTATTTTTAAAACAAAACTTAACGTTTTAATTGGTTTATTGTCTAATTTAAAAAATGAATAAATTTAAAGCCCTTATGTTAACTACTGCGGTAGTTATTTCTATCACTAGTTGTGATAACAATGAAAACCCTGAAATCTCAAACAATCAAAATGCCCAATTATCTTTAGGTGGTCATATTTCTCACAAAGACTGTGGTTATATCGACAACAACTGGCCTTCTAATGCTGAATTAAGCACTACTAGAATTATTAATGCTTCTGAAACGAATTTTTTAGTAGGCCAAAATGCAAACATTGCAAGTTTATTTAACATTAATACTGTACCATTAGGTTTTGCTATTGGTAACGGTACCTTAAATGCTATTTCTTACGGAGCTGGATACATTATTTTTGGTGAGTCTTTATACAACTATGCTTTAGACAATGGTGGCCGTATATCTGTAGCAATGGTACAAGCACACGAAGTAGCTCACCAGTTACAATTTAGAAATAATATTCCTTCTAGAAACGAAAGTACTGCTAGAGCTTCTGAATTAGAAGCTGATGCTTTTGCTGGTTTCTATATCGGACATGCAGATGGTTATAATGCAGATTGGACTACTGCAGCTCCTGCGTATACATTTTCTGCTAGTTTAGGTGACAATAATGTAAATTCACCGGGACACCATGGAACTGCTGCACAACGTCGTTCTGCTTTCCGTTTAGGATGGTTATTAAGAGACAATGCTTATCCTGGAGCTAGATCTTTTGATAGTTCATTTTTCAGATACTATGATCAATATGTTTTAGCTGGAGCATTACGTGGTGAAACAGAATTCACAAGACCAGAAGGAATTAGCGAAGATGTACACGAGTACATTATGTCTAAAATGGACGAGTTACACAAAATTAGTACTGGAGAGATTTCTGAAGAAGAATTCTTAAACTTATAGTACTTAGTTTTTAAAATAATTAAAAACCCTAACATTTAATTTAAAATTTAAACCCTAAATAAGCCAATTAAAACGCAAAAGAGGAGTAATATAGATTTATATTACTCCTCTCTTTTTTCTTAAGACTTTTTAATATTTAATTAAAAGTCTTGAAAAATTGCATGCATCATACGCTTCTTGTCATTGATGCTCTCTTCTAATGAAATCATAGTTTCAGTTCTATTAACACCATGAATTTCATCAATTTTGTATATAATATCTTTAGCATTGTTAGTGTCTTTAGCACGAACTTTACAGAAAATATTATATTTTCCAGCTGTTACATAAGCTACAGTAACATTGGGAATAAGACGTAAATTATCGATCACGTGTTGAGTCATTGATGTTTTCTCTAAAAATACTCCAACGTGAGCTATGAAAGCATACCCCATTTTTTCGTAATCTAGTGTTAACGTAGACCCTTGAATAATACCTTCGTCTTCCATCTTTTTTACACGAACGTGAATAGTACCTGCAGACACTAATAATTTTTTAGCGATATCTGTAAATGGCGTACGTGCATTCTCAATTAGAATATCCAAAATCTGATGATCGATTTCATCTAATACAAATTTCTTCATTTTTATATTTTATTCATAGTATCCTGCAAAAATATCAATTATTATTAAAAAAAAGCAAAAAATTACCTAATAAAATTAAACAATTAATAAAAAATTAGTGTTCGAAAACGATTTCGAGGTGTCCGAAGTATGATTTTAGGTCCCCCTCTTTCTCCTTTTTCAATGTGGCAGTGAGTTTATTACCTATGATTTCATCTACATATAAGTATCCTATATCTTCTTTGTTTCTATTTCTATGAATAACATCGAAAAATATTTTAGCGTTGTTCGGAATTTCAAAATAGGGTTTATAAACAGAAAAATCAGCAGCAGTTGCAATATGATATATTCCTTGTAATAGTGCATAAAAGTTAAATTTTCTCACTTCTTCCCTATTATAATCCTCTGGAAAATGTCCTGCTTCAATTAATATAGTATTGTGTCCTAATTTTTGAAAGTTATCTCCTGTAGCCGTAGGATAAAACTCATCTGTATACCTACCAATATGATCTGGAATTATTTGTTGTAATAATTCATTCATTGCTACTATAACATTCATTGTTTCCTTTCTACCCTTTGTTACTTTTCTAGTAATTTCTTCAGAAGGTGCTAAAAATGATATTGTAGCAGGTTTATTGGTTGTTTCTACACCAAATATTGTTCGTTGGTCATGAAGATTAAAACAAAATTGCGGATTGAATTCATCTAACGTTTTTCGTAATAATTTACTTTCGCATGCTTTTAAATCTACGGCATCTCTGTTTAAATCGACTCCATTTGCATTAATTCTAGTATATGCCAATGCTCCATCTGGATTTAGCATAGGAATAATTAATAATGTACAATTATTTAAAATTGAATTTGTTATTTCTTCGTTTTTAAATAATTCAATGAATTTTAAAAAGTCGAACACCGCTTTTGTTCCTGTACTTTCATTTCCGTGCATTTGACTCCAGATTAAAATTCTTTTTTCTCCAGTGCCTAATTTTAGCGTATAGATTTCTCTATTCTCTTCGGAATTACCTAAATACTTTACTGAAACGTTTTCAGGTAACTTTTTGAATAACGGCTCTATATCGTTAAATGTTATCCATTTTCCGTAAAGATTCGTTTCTTTTATTTTATGATAATTTTCTTCTAAAAAAGCGATGTCTAGTGTATTCATATAACTAAGGAAAGTTCTTCTATAGACTGGCAAACCAATCTTGAACTAACTTTTTTTCTATAGGTGTTACCGATTTATGAGTATAATCGTTTTTAATAGGGTCGTATGTATAATCTTGTGACCAAGATTCTATATTCTGATGTAATTCACGTAAAGCGCCGCAAATAAAAGTAAGTTCTTCAGTTGTAATTGTAGGGTGAATTGATAAACGAACCCAACCAGGTTTTTCTGTATTACATCCTTCTAAAATCTGGCTTTCTATGGCTTTAGATGTTTTCTTATCTACATTTAGTAAAAAATGTCCGTATGTACCAGCACAAGAACAGCCACCACGCGTTTGGATTCCAAAATGATCATTTAATAGTTTTACAACTAAATTAAAATGGTATTTTTCAAAATAAAATGAGAAAATACTCAAGCGATCTTTATGCTCTGGAGCAAGAATATGAACTCCATCTAGACTTTCTAAGGTTTCAAATAAAACAGGATTGATTTCGTCTTCTCTATCCTTAATGTTTTTTGTTCCCATTTGATCTTTTAACTGCATGCATAAAGCTATTTTTATAGTTTGCATAAATGCAGGTGTACCTCCATCTTCACGAGTTTCTACATCGTCAAAATAGTCATGATCTCCCCAAGGGTTTGTATAACTAACTGTTCCTCCTCCAGGATTATCTGGAACCATGTTCTTATACAACTTCTTATTAAAAATTAAAACTCCAGAAGTTGCTGGTCCTCCTAAAAACTTGTGAGGAGAAAAGAAAATAGCATCTAAATATTCATCTTCATTTTCTGGATGCATGTCTATGTCTACATATGGAGCGGAACAAGCAAAATCTACAAAACATAAACCACCGTATTTGTGAATTAGGGCAGCAACTTTATGATAATCTGTTTTTATACCTGTAACATTAGATCCTGCTATAATAGAAGCTATTTTTATAGGTCTGTCCTTATATTTTTGAATTGTTTTTTCAAACATTTCTAAACAAACTAAACCAGCTTCATTACAAGGAACAACTTCAACATCAGCAATAGTTTCTAACCAAGATGTTTGATTAGAATGATGCTCCATATGACTTACAAAAACAATTGGTTTTTTTTCATCTGGAATTTGCGTATGCTCCTTTAAGTTTTCTAGAACTTTTAAACCTAGAATACGTTGAAATTTATTGACTACACCAGTCATACCAGAACCTTCTGTAATTAGTACATCATCTTTAGAAGCATTTACATGTTTTTTAATAATATTTCTAGCTTCATGATAGGCTAAAGTCATTGCAGCTCCAGAAGTAGATGTTTCTGTATGAGTATTTGCTACAAATGGCCCAAACTGATTTATTAGTTTTTCTTCTATAGGTCTATACAAGCGACCACTGGCAGTCCAATCGGTATAAATTAGTTTTTTAATTCCATAAGGAGTTTCAAATGTTTGATCTATACCTATTATATGCTTTCTAAATTGCTGAAAATAATTTTCTAAACTTGTAGCTTCCATATGCATCATTATACGAATTTCTGTAAAATATTTTAATTGACGTATTGATTGTTTAATATTTAACAACCCTACTAAATTTGTATGGTAATAAAAAATCCCGCGTTAATGCGGGATTTTTATTTATATAATTTCTTTAATTTCTGTTATAAATCGTTCTGCTAAATCATCTGCTTTTTCTTGTGATTTTGCTTCGGTGTATATCCTAATGATTGGTTCTGTATTTGATTTTCGTAAATGTATCCATTCTTCAGCAAAATCAATTTTAACTCCGTCTATTGTATTTACATCTTCATCTTTATATTTCTCAGCCATTGTTGCTAAGATCTTATCTACATCAATTTCTGGAGTTAACTGTATTTTATTTTTACTCATAAAATAACTTGGATAACTATCTCTTAATTCTTTGCAGGAAATTTTCTTATGTGCTAAATGCGATAAAAACAAAGCGACTCCAACTAAAGAATCTCTACCATAATGTGACGCAGGATAAATAATTCCTCCATTTCCTTCTCCTCCAATTACAGTATCTGTATCTTTCATCATTTGAACTACGTTTACTTCTCCAACGGCACTTGCTGTATACGTACCTCCATGTTGTTCTGTAACGTCTCTTAAAGCTCTTGAAGAAGATAAATTAGAAACTGTATTTCCACCATTCATTTTTCCTAATACGTAATCTGCACAAGCAACTAATGTATATTCTTCTCCAAACATAGAGCCATCCTCGCTAATTAAAGCCAAGCGATCTACATCAGGATCGACAACAATTCCGAAATCAGCTTTCTTTTTAACGACTAACTTAGATATATCTTCTAAATGCTCTTTTAAAGGTTCTGGGTTATGAGGAAAATGTCCGTTAGGTTCACAATATAACTCTACACATTTTACTCCTAATTCTTTTAATAAAGCTGGTATGGCAATTCCTCCTGTAGAATTTACACCATCTACCACTACTTTAAATTTAGCTTTCTTAATAGCTTTTTTATCAACTAGTTTTAGCTTTAAAACTTCTTTAATGTGTTTTTTAATGTAGTTCTTTTTCTTTTTAACACTTCCTAAATCATCTACATCTGCAAACTCGAAAGCTTCTTTATCTGCTATTTCTAAAATAGTTTTTCCATCTTCTCCATTTAAAAACTCTCCTTTTTCATTTAAAAGCTTAAGTGCATTCCATTGTTTAGGATTATGAGAGGCTGTTAAAATAATTCCTCCATCTGCTTTTTCTAAAGGAACTGCGATTTCTACTGTTGGTGTTGTAGACAATCCTAAATCTATTACATGAATTCCTAAACCTACTAAAGTATCTGAAACTAAACCGCTAACCATTCCTCCAGAAATACGCGCATCTCTACCAATTACTATGGTAATTTTCTTCTTGCCTACATTCTTATTCTTAATGAATGTTCCATACGCTGCTGCAAATTTAACTGTATCAATTGGTGTTAAATTATCTCCTGTACGACCTCCAATGGTTCCTCTAATTCCAGATATAGATTTTATTAATGTCATGTTTGTTTTTTGATATTACAGCAAATATAAACATCTCATATGTATTCATAAAAAAAACCATTGCTGTTAACAATGGTTTCTTCTATGATTATATTTTTTCCTAGAGTGAAAACATAACACCTGCGTTTAAATATCCTCCTGAATCAATTCCAGAGTAAGAAGCTCTTAAACTAATGTTGCGTTGTAATTTATACTCAAAAATAGGTCTGAAATAAAACCCGTTTCCTGCATTATTAATTCCAATTGCATATCCCATATCTAAACCAAGAGAAATATCGTTTGTTGCTCTAAATCTTCCTGCACCTGCAATAGGTAAGATAATTCCGTTTCCTGTAGTAATAACTGCTAAACCTGTTGCAGCACCTACTTCAAATCGACTATCTGCATTGAATAAATAATCAACATCTCCACCAATAACAAACGAAGAATCGCCGCTACCTGTAGTAAAACCAATATTCCCTCCTATTCTTAGTTTACCATCTTGAGCATTTGCACCAAAGCTTACAGCTATAAGAGCAATAATGAATACAATTTTTTTCATATTTTCAGTTTTTAGATTTGTTATTCAACGTCAAATATAAGGTATAAATTATATTAACAACTTTATTATTTATTAAGCTTATCTATTCTTTTTGCTAATTTTTTAAAATCTTTAGGTTTTATATTGTAAGATACTGTTGTATGTTGTTGATAAATAATCTTACCTGTTAAACCATTAATGATTGTTAATATTTTATTCGAATTGATCTGATTCCATGTTAAATAATAAAAAGTTTCAGAGTCTTGCAAAATTTTATTTTCTATTTCTTTATAATCAACAACCTTATAATCATAAGGATATTTCTTAGTTAACTTTTCGATTGAAGGTTCATCCTTTTTTGATATTGCAAAAGGATTGTAGCCATATAGAAAATTAGAATCAATATATAGTGTGTTGTTTTTTAGATGTTTAATCTCTTCGCTAGAGTAATCTTCATAGAGATCATGAGACTCTTTGGTTGTTATCAGATCATTAATATATTGGAGATAGTTTTTTATATATCCCAACTTGTAGTTTAATAATTCTCCATTAATCTCTCTTTCTCCCATTCCACTTTCTATTTGTTGTCTTATTTCAATATCGGGAGTAAAATATATACTAGCTAATCTAGATCTCCTCCATTTCTTTTCTTCTTTTTTTATTTTCACTTTATCAACAAAATGAAAATCTATTAAATTGAAAACATATGACACTAACATCCTCATTTTTGTAGTTTTTTTTATTTCATAAGATTCAAAGAATGCTAGAAAATTATCTTTTTCTATATATTTATCAATTAGTTTGTCTTTTTCTTCTTCATTTTTATAGGTTAAAATTTGAAAGGTGGTTATTGTCCATACATCATTCAAGATTTTAGAATATGCATCTTCTGAAAAAGTATCAGGTAAAATAAAAATAGCTTTTTTCCCTTTTAATCGTTCAAGGTTTTTCTTCTTTAGATTTTTAAATTTATATTTTGAAGTATTAAAACTTCCTACTCTCACTTGAGCAAATGATGAAGCAGTAATAAGTAATAGTATTAAAAATTTAATTGTTTTTTTCATTTTTATTCTTTTATAATAGCTTAACTGACACTTACTTTTTATGTCTGCTAGCTACAGTATATTTATTTAAAGTAAATATTGAATATTTGTGAATGTTAAACAATCTAAAACTCATGAACGTAACTCATAAATTCATTAACGTTATCTATAAAAAAGCATAAAAAAAAAGACTGTCTAAAAAGACAGCCTTTTATATTATAAAGAAAGGAGTTTATTAGTTTCCTTGCTCCATTTTCTTCTTTAATTCAGCTAATCCACCGATATCACCTAAAGTAGTTTTTTCAGTTTCTTGAGCTTTCTTAGCAGCAGCTTTTACATTTCTCTGCTCTTCTTCTCTAAAGATTGAAGTATGAGAAACAACTATTTTACGGTATTCTGCACTAAACTCAGTTACCATAAACTCAGTAGTATCACCTTTTGCTAATTTAGTTCCATCTTCTTTATCTAAGAAACGAGTTGGTGCAAACGCCTCTACTCCATCGTCAAATGTTACAGTAGCTCCCTTGTCATTCTTAGCAGTAATAGTTCCTTCGTGTTTAGAACCGATAGTATACTTTACAGCGTGAGCATCCCAAGGATTATCTTGAGTTTGCTTGTGCCCTAAGTTTAACTTACGGTTTTCAACATCTAATTCTAATACTTGAACTTCTAACTTGTCTCCTACAGTTACAAACTCAGATGGGTGCTTCACTTTCTTAGTCCAAGATAAGTCAGAAATATAAACTAATCCGTCGATACCTTCTTCTAATTCTACGAATACACCAAAGTTAGTGTAGTTACGAACTGTACCAGTGTGCTTAGAACCTACAGGATACTTAGAAGTAATGTCTGTCCATGGATCTGGGTGTAATTGCTTCATACCTAAAGACATCTTACGCTCTTCTCTATCTAAAGTTAAGATTTGAGCTTCAACTTCGTCTCCTACTTGTACGAAATCTTGTGCAGAACGTAAGTGAGTAGACCAAGACATTTCAGATACGTGAATTAATCCTTCAACACCATCTTCTACTTCTACAAACGCACCATAGTCAGCTAAAACAACTACTTTACCTTTTACTTTATCTCCAACTTTTAAGTTAGAATCTAAAGCTTCCCATGGGTGAGCAGATAATTGTTTTAATCCTAATTGAATTCTAGACTTGTTATCATCAAAGTCTAAGATTACAACGTTTAATTTTTGATCTAATTCAACAACTTCGCTTGGGTGGTTGATACGAGACCAAGATAAATCAGTAATGTGAATTAATCCGTCAACACCTCCTAAGTCAACAAATACACCATAAGAAGTTACATTCTTAACAACTCCTTCTAATACTTGTCCTTTTTCTAATTGACCGATAATTTCACGTTTTTGCTCTTCTAAATCAGCTTCGATTAACGCTTTATGAGATACAACTACATTCTTAAATTCGTGGTTAATTTTAACAACCTTGAATTCCATAGTTTTTTCTACATACTGATCGTAATCACGGATAGGCTTCACATCGATTTGAGATCCTGGTAAGAATGCTTCGATTCCGAATACATCTACAATCATACCACCTCTAGTTCTACACTTAACAAAACCGTTAACGATTTCTCCAGTTTCGTGTGCATTGTTAACTCTATCCCATGCTTTGATTACACGAGCTTTTTTGTGAGATAATACTAATTGACCAGAAGAGTCTTCTCTTTTGTCAACTAATACTTCTACATTGTCACCCACAGCTAAATTAGGGTTGTAACGGAATTCGTTTAATGAAATAACTCCTTCTGATTTAGAGTTAATATCGATGATAGCATCACGGTCAGTAATACGAACTACTTTACCTTCAATAACATCACGCTCATTAACGAAACCTACAGTTCCTTCTAAAGCTTTTTCGAATTCTTTTAATTTAGACTCATCAACTTCATCAATACCTTCTTCGTATTTATGCCAATTAAATGTTGCTAAAAATTCTGCTGGGTTTACTTTTTTTGTTTCTTCAGACATGTCTGAAATAAGTTTTGTATCTTTTTGTTAGCCAGATTTTTAACGATCCTAACGCCAAGAGAAATTATACTTAAAATAATATTTATTATCCTTTTATAAATCTGTTCTCGTAAAAAGGAGTGCAAATTTACAAAAAACAATTATAATTTCCTAAAATGTTTTGACTTTAAGTATTTTACGTTTTTTAAGATTGATTTTATAACTTAATTAATTCATCAATAATAAATCGATATGTAAGTAAAATACTAATATTTTGTTTGGTAAGTCCGTTTAAATTAGGTGTTAACTTACCAATGTCTCTTAAATATTGAAATCCAATTTCATCTGGAGTATCGTAAATAGTTCCCCAATCTAATCCTAACAGTACATTATGTCTTCTAAATTTAAACTTAGTACCAACTACAAAATGTATGTGGTTTCCATCTAAAATAGTATTCCTTAGTTGTTGAGATGTAACTGCTTTGTTTTGATAAGCAAAATTGTTTGTTCTTAAACCTCCTGATAGTTCTAAATTAGGATTTATTACATGAGAGTACCCTACTCCAATATTAACTACAGCTTTATTTCCGTTTACCCAAGAAATATCTGCAGCACCAGAATTTATAGTAGCTACTCTGTAATCGGAAATACCAGAATAATAACTAGCATTTAACCATAGTTTATTTTCTTTTTTAAATGAATAGCTATATCCTAGTGAAAATTCCCAAGGTGTTCTAACTGCTGGAGAAAGGTTATTATCTATTGTTTGTTCTCCTATATTTTGAGTATTATCTATATTGGTTAGTGTTCTTGTATAGTATCCGTCTTTTAAAATTCTTAAATATTTAGGAGTTGTTATTGTTATTCCAACATCGTGTTTTTCCGTATCATATAAAAAACCAAGTTTTGTAATGAATCCCGTATTATCGAAACTACTCGTTTGTTCAGAATTGAAAAAGCTATCTGCAGTACTATTATTACCTGTATCTTGTTCCTCAAGTAAAACTTTATTTCTGTATTCAAAAGTAGAAATGCTTAAAAACTGACTAACTCCTAGATAAATTTCTGGAGTAATTTTAAAACTTGTACCTGCACCAAACCAATCATCTTCTCCTTTATATTCGTATTCAAAATACTGTGTATTTAAAACAGTATTATTCATTACCTCTCTTTTAGCATTAAAAAAATCAGTTAATTGGCTTTTGCTAATTTTTATAAAAGCAAGATCTAATTTATCTAATTTGAATTTGAATGAAATTAAAGAAGGCTTTAAACCATAGTTTTCATTTATTTCACTACTCTCATTTGCTCCCCAGAAATTATTAAATCCGAAAGTTCTTACTGCTGGTTGAAAAAGAGAGATACTTACTTGTGATGGAACTTTGTGTATTCCTGCAGGATTATAAAATGTCATACTTTCATCATCTGCACCAGCTGTAATAGATCCTCCAAGCATAGCTCCACGTATACCAAACTGTTCGGTATTGTATAAAAAGTTTTGTGAGTTTACACAAATACTCGAAGTTGCAATTAAAAAGGCACTAACTATATATGATATTTTTAATTTCATATGTTGTAAAATTTCTAGGGGTAAAATTTTGGATACTATTTATTCTTCAAGTTTTTTAATGGCTACTTTATACAAATTATCAAAGGTTTCAAAAATAGCCAATGCTTCATTTTTTCTTATAGAAATAGTGTATTCACACGCTAACTCAAGCTTCTGATTTAAAATATCAATTTTCCTTTCTTTAATAATTCGCTGTACTTTATTCATCATATCGTAGCCAAATGTTAATTTATAATGAATATCAATTGTTTTTTCTATAATTTCTGAAGCCTCCAGCGCTAATTGAGCAGAAGTTTTATATGCATTAATAAGCCCTCCTACTCCGAGTTTAGTTCCTCCAAAATAGCGAACAGAAACTATAAGTACGTTTGTTACATCAAAAGCCTGTATTTGTCCATAAATTGGTTGTCCAGCTGAATTATTAGGCTCTCCATCATCATTTGCTCTAAAGCGAATATTTTCTGTACCTAATTGCCATGCATAACAATGATGTCTAGCTGTATGATGTAACTTTCTCAGTTCTTCTAGTCGCTGCTTAATATCTTCTTCTGTTTGTACAGGAAAAGCATATCCAAAAAACTTACTATTTCGATCTTTAAATAAGGTTTCCTCAGAAGGTTTGGTAATAGTTTTATATGTATCTTTTATCTCACTCATTATGCAGAGGCTACCAATAAAATACTAACAATTGCAAGTCCGATACCTATCCAATTCTTCTTAATTAATTTTTCTTTGAAAAAGAAAAGCCCAAATACGGTTGTTAAAATTACTACAGATACATTATTTATTGTAAATAACGTAGAGCTTTCTAGCCCTTCTGTTTGCAATGCTTTTATTAAAAATTCCATTGAATAATAGTTTGGAATTCCTAAAACAATTCCTGCTATTAAATTTTTTAGTTGAAATTTAAAGTTTCCTTTGATAACCTGAAAAATAACAAAAAAGCCACCTAATATAAATGCACATCCAAAAATAGTTGCTAAAAACATAGGAACTGCTTCTTTAGAAACATAATTGGTTTCTACAAATTTTAAACCAGCATCTATACAACCAGAACCTAGAAAAAGTAGCAATGGTAATAATAAGTTTTTGAATTTTACTGGTGAAGTATCACTTTTCGCAGAAGATAAATAAACCGCAACCAATGCTAAAATAATTCCAATAACTTTAATAAAACCAATTCCTTCATTATAAGCTATAATTCCAACAATTATAGGGATAACCACAGACATTTTCCCTGCAACAGAAGCAACAGAAAGTCCATTTTTTTGTGCTGTTAACCCCATTACATTAAAAACTGTAATGAATAAAAAACCTAGAATAAAAGCTCCTATAAACCAAGGTTGATTAGGTATTTCTGCTACTGATAATGAAACTTCGGAATTTATAAATCCAAAAGACAATGCTATTGCATAATTAATAACAATAGCTTGAAGTGTATTTACCTTAAATACATCAAATAACTTAAATATTACAAATAATAAACTAGCAACAAGAATGCTTAAAACTAAATAGATCATCCTTTAAATTCTTTTCTTTTTAATAATTCTACTACATCTTCTGTTTCGGGATTGTTGTTCCATACATGAATCCCTAATTTTTGAGCTGCTTCTGTATTTTCTCTAGTATCGTCAATAAAAATTGTTTCAGAAGCTATTAGATCATTTTCTTTTAAAACGAACTCAAAAATATTAGTATTTGGTTTACGCATTTTTATTTCATGTGATAAATAAAACTGTTCGAAACAACTTTTAAATTCATTATATAATGCTGTTCCCCAATCGTTTTGAATCCATGAAATATGTAAATCATTGGTATTACTTAATAAAAAAAGCCTGTATGATTTATTCTTAGCTAATTCTTTTAAAAATGCCAATCTATGTAATGGAAAATCTAATAATATAGCATTCCAAGCAGCTATTAAATCTTCTTTCTTTAACTGAAAAGTATTGTGAAAAAACTCCACAAATTCATCAGTTGTTAACAAGCCCATTTCATAATTGTAATATACTTGCATCATTTCCTCAGAAATATCCTGAACTCCTAATTTGTAAAGTTCTCTATACGTAGCTTGTTTGTCTAAATTGATGAATACGTCACCAAAGTCAAAGATGATATTCTTAATCATTCCAATATGTTCTTAAAATATCGTTTTTAATTGTTTGTTCTTTAAAATTCTTTTTTGGTAAGTTAGGCCCTTTCATTCCTTTATTAAAAATAGCTTCACCAGTAAAAACTCTGGCTTCATCCCATAAATCTCCATCTATAAAAGTTTGTAATGTACGTGTTCCTCCTTCTATAATAACTGATTGAATTTTATGTTTTTGTAAAACATTACAGATTTGTACGCCTACTCTTTCTGAAAAATTTATTAGTTCGTATACTAAATTATCATGTGTACTTTCCTGCTCTTTTTCTGTAATTACAATTGTTTTAACCGTTTTGTCAAAAACATTTACTTGTTGAGAAATACGTAAGTTTTTATCTAAAATTACTCGAACAGGATTATTTCCTGTCCAACTTCTAACATCTAACTTCGGATTATCTGCTAATACAGTATTCGTACCAACCAAAATAGCATGTTCTTCGGCACGCCATTTATGCACTAATTGTTTAGAATAGGTATTCGAAATCCAAACAGGTTTTTGTTCATTTTTTGTTATAGGAGCTATAAAGCCATCTTTTGTTTCAGCCCATTTTAATATTATATAAGGTCTTTTCTTATTCTGTACTGTAAAAAAACGTTTGTGATGTTTTTTACACTCATCTTCTAAAACTCCTAATGTTACGGTACAACCAGCTTCTTTTAACTTTGCTATTCCATTGCCACATACTAAACTATGTGTATCTAAAGTACCAATAACAACATTTGGAATCTTTTTGCTAATAATTAAATCGGCACAAGGAGGTGTTTTTCCATAATGTGAACAAGGTTCTAAAGTAACATATATAGTTGCTTTTTCTAAAAGAGAGATTTCTTTTACAGAATTGACAGCATTTACTTCTGCATGCGGTCCTCCATATGGACTCGTATACCCTTCACCAATAATCTTGTCATTATATACAATAACAGCTCCCACAGCAGGATTTGGCCTTGTAGTTCCAATACCTTTTGCAGCCAATTCAAGGCAACGTTTCATGTATTTTTCGTGATTCAAATACTTTCGGTTTAGAGTTTAATTTTAATCTCTTCTGTTTTATTTACTTCATAAACATTAGAAAAGCCTAATACTTTATATTTAATATTCCCTTTAAACTGTACTTTAATACTATTATTTATAACCGCACTTAATAGACCTCCTAAAATTCCATTCTTATTATTTTCAAATATCTTTTCTGCAGGAATTGCTACATTTAATGGTATTGAAAATTCTTTATTAGCAGGTACTTTAAATTCTTCTGAAGATACTTTTGCTACATCAGCTCCATTAATACTAACATTAATGGCATCTGTAGCAATTTTGCCGCCTATATCATTTTCATTTTTGAAATACGCCAAAGCTCTTAAATGAATCGTATCATTTTTAAGAGAAAGAAACTCTACAGAATCAACCTTAATAAAAGTAGGTTTCTTCTTAACAGTACAATTTGAAAGTATTAAAACAATACCTAAGAAATAAATTAATTTCTTCATCTCTTTTATCTAAATTTGAGGTTTCAAAAGTAGCATTTTTACACCGAACTTATGAAGCTAAAAGACTTCAGAACCTATTTTAATACAGAATTATCTAATAAGTATCCTAAAAAAGAAATAGATACATTCTTTTTTAGAACAATTGAACATCTATTAGATTGGCAACCTGTAACTGTTTTTACTAAAGGAGATAGTATATTAACTGATAATATTTTAACTGATTTAAAGGAGGTTCTTAATAGATTAAAAAAAGAAGAACCAATTCAATATATTTTGGGTGAAACTGAATTTTATGGATACCCTTTTATTGTTAATAAAAATGTACTTATTCCACGACCTGAGACTGAAGAATTAATTACTTGGATTCTAGAAGAAACCAAAGAACATGAAGCCTTACATGTTTTAGATATAGGAACAGGCTCTGGTTGTATTCCTATTACATTGAACAAGGAAATGAATGCTCCTATAATTACAGCTGTAGATATTTCTGAGGGAGCTTTGTTAGTTGCAAAACAAAACGCAGATAAAAATAATGCGACCATTACTTTTCTAAAAAAAGATATCTTACAAGCTAACGATTTTAAACATAAATTTGATATTATTGTTTCTAATCCACCCTATGTAAGAGAATTAGAAAAAGAAGAAATAAAAAACAATGTACTAAATAATGAGCCTCATTTAGCGTTATTTGTTGAAGATAATAATCCTCTTATATTTTATAAAAGAATTGCAGATTTGGCAAAAGAACAATTAAAAGTAAATGGATTATTATTCTTTGAAATCAATCAATATTTAGGAGAAGAAACCCAAGAAATGTTAGTAAATAAAGGTTTTAAGAATGTTATTTTAAAAACAGATTTATTTGGTAACCACAGAATGATAAAAGCAAATCTTTAATTTAAATTAATCTATGGAAGATAATTTTCAAGAAGAATTAGAACAATTAAGAAAGGAAAATGAAGCTTTACGAAGTAAAATGGATAAAGCTTCCTTAAAGCAACAACGTAAACAAGAACGAACTAAAAAGACGCTTTCATGGACTTGGAAATTATTTACAGGCGCGTCTTTAAATACCAATTTTAATAAGTGGTTTACAGAGTTTCATACACAAGAAAGAGTATCTCCAGATACTTCGGCGAACCTATTAACCGCTTTGGTTAGAAGATTTGTTCGCGTTCGAATGTTGAGTGTAATCTTATTATTATTTTCTTTAGTTCCATCATTAATTTCACTTTATATTCTAATTAAACAAAATCAATTAATTGAGACTCAAAATTTACTTGTTGAAGGTTCTAGAAGGTCTTCCTATAGTTTTCAATTAGCTAGTTTGTTTGATGCTGTAGATGAAAAAGGTTTTAATTCCTCAAATAGAAATAGAATTGTTTCGCTTTGTAATGTATTAAAACCATATAGATATTTAGATGAAGATGGAAAATCAACAGTATATTATAGTCCTGAACGCACACAATTATTACAATTTCTATTAGGTTCAAGATTAACAGACGCTCAGTTAGGGGCTATTTTTGATAATACCGAATTTACCTACTGTGATTTAAGAAATACCAATCTTTCCGGAGCTTATTTAGTAGGAGCCAATTTAGCACATTCTAATTTGGAAAACTGTGAATTAAATAGTGCTAATCTAAGCAATGCTGACTTAACTGATACTAATCTTAAAGGTATTCAATTCTCAAACGGTTGGGCAAAAAATACATCTTTTAGAGATGCAAATCTTACAAATGCAATAATTACTAGTGCAAGAGATTTAAATGGTGCTGATTTTACTGATGCAGATCTTGAAAACACGAACTTTGATCGATCAAATACGAAAAATGCAAAAGGTTTGTAACATATTTATATCAAAAGCATAAAAAAAGCGACTTACTGTTTAGTAGTCGCTTTTTTTATTTGGAATAAAACTAAGAATTAAAAGTTATAAGTGATTCCAAAATTAATTCCGAAAGAAGAATATGGTGCATCTGGTGCTGGTAACCCATTTTCTCCCCATTGTACTTTATCTTGTAATAAAGGTAATAAATTAGTGAATTGAGCTTGAGCATCTGCAGGTAAAGTTGCTAATGTAGCTAATAACTGATCTCTAGTTACTGCTGTACCTGCAATTGTTGCTGCAAATTCTTCTAACTCAGAAGTGTTTCTTGTTACAGAAATATTCATGTACTCTAATTCTGTAAATAAAGTCCACTTATCTCCCATTGGGAATCTGTATCCAACTGCACCAATTACTCCAGAAGGGAATTTTCCAAAGAATCCTGTAGTAAAGTTTAAATCTAAACCTAAAGCTGCAGATTGTACGTCTCCTTTAACTTCAGTTTGTCCACCAATCTTAGTTAAATAACCTGCTCTTACATAAAGGTTCTTTGTAAAGTTGTATACAGCCGATAAAGAAGCTCCAAATGCTCTACCTCTAGCATCAATTGCTACTTCTGGTGCAGTAGGTACTCCACTTATTCTGCTTACTTTCTGGTCGAAACCAAATAAATACCCAACTCCTAATTCTACTCCAATTTTTTCTGTAAAGAAGTATCCTCCACGGATTTGCGTATGCATACCTTCACCGTAACTTCCTTTTAAATCTGTTATTCCTGTAGCAGAAACCTCAGAACCTAAAACTGTTTTATTAGTTCCAATTGCATATCCTCCACTAGCAGAAACATAAAATTGAGCACTTGCGATAGCGCATGAACACAGGGCAAATAATGTTACTATTGTTTTTTTCATTATAAAAATTTTGTTTACAATTCGGCCGCGAAAATCATAAAAATTATCAGTACTTTTGATATGAAACGATAATAATTTTTCTTTTTTTTGAACCCAAATATTTTAAGAACTGAAGTACAGGATTTTATAAAATCTAATTTAAATACAGAGATCTCTGCAATGATTTTTAAAGGGAGTCCTTTCCCTGAAATTACGGTTCAGGAACTCGCTAATCAAATCATAGCAAAAGGGAAAAGCGTTAAAAAACTTCCTACTTGGTTCCATCAAAACAATATTTATTTCCCTCAAAAAATATCTATTGAACAAACATCTTCAGAAATTACAGCTTTATATAAATCTGAATTAGTTGAAGGTAATTCTCTTATTGATCTTTCTGGTGGATTTGGTGTAGATACTTATTACTTTTCGAAGAAGATAAAGAAAGTAACACACTGTGAGATAAATAAGGATTTATCGAAGATTGTTGGGCATAATTTTAAACAGTTAGAGACCAACAATGTTACATTGATAAATGAAGATGGCATTCAATACTTAAAAGACAACGATGTAACTTATGATTATATTTATATAGATCCATCTAGAAGAGATGCAACGAAAAACAAAGTTTTTTTATTAAAAGACTGCACTCCTAATGTCCCAGAAACATTAGATATCCTTTTTTCAAAATCTGAAAATATCATAATAAAGACCTCTCCTATTTTAGATATAACATCTACAATAAATGAATTATCGTGTACAAAAGAAATTCATATAGTAGCTGTAAATAATGAAGTTAAAGAGCTTTTATTTGTATTAAAAAAAGGTTTTACAGATAATATTCGTATTAAAACGATTAATATACTAAAAGATAAAAAACAAGAATTTCAATTTGAAATCTCTAATGAACAATCTTTACATAAAGAATATGCTTTCCCAAAGAAATATCTATATGAACCTAATGCTGCCATCTTAAAATCAGGCGGTTTTCATGAAATACCACAAATCTTTGAGTTGCAAAAACTACATGAGCACACGCATTTATATACATCTGATAATTTGATAGATGATTTTCCTGGTAGAAAATTTCAGATTGAAAAAATTATGCCTTATAATAAGAAACAACTTCTAAAATATTTACCTGAAAAAAAAGCAAATATTACTGTTAGAAACTTTCCTAAAACGGTTGCACAAATACGAAAAGAAACAAAAATAAAGGATGGTGGGGAAATTTATATTTTTTTCACCAAACTCCAAGATAATTCTAAGGTTTTGATTATCAATAATAAAATTAATTAGTTTTTACTATATTTGAAATAGTTGCAACCTTAAATAAAAGGTAACTACTACAAGTGTTTTAAGGGGGAAACACGGGAAGCCTTGAGTATAATCAAGGCTTCAGTTCCCCATTTACTTCACAATATGTGCTATAAATAGAAAAGATTTGTATTTTAGCTATTAAATTTAAAACTGACCAGTACACATGCCTTTTTTAAACGATCAAGAATTCGAAGATTTACAGCAAGAAATAAAAGATCTAAATTCAAAAAATGAAGAATTTGAAGCCGAACTAGCTGAAAAAGATGAAGAGATTGGTGATATAAAGAGTGTAGCAAGAAATAGAAATATCTTATTGAGCTTTTTATCAGGAGTTTCTATTGCTGCCGCGGTTTACTTTTTTCAAAAACAATCTCCAGGAGGAAATATTAATATTGATGAAATAAAGAGAACTGAAGCAACTAGAGTCTTAGATAGTATTGCTGATGCTGGTGGAAATGATGAATATGCAGACAATTATGATGATTCTTCTACAGATGATACTAGTGGTGATGAAGGCTCTGTATCTCTAGAACAAGGTATTGCCTCTGTTAAAAACAAAATAAAAAACGAAGTGGTATATTCTGTTCAAATTGGGGCTTTTACTGAAAAAAGGTATCCTTTATTATCTGAATCTATTGCAGGTATTCTATCTAAAGATGATTATTTGAGATATTCCGTTGGTTTATTTACTACTTTAAAAGAAGCACAAAGTTTTAGAAAACAATTAATTAAATTAGGTTTCGATGATGCTTTTGTTGCTTCATATGTAAACGGAAAAAGACAAGAAATACAAAATCCATACTAGTTTATAAAATAAATGACACATACTATAAGCAGAACGCTACTGTTAGTTTTAACATTAAGCGTTCATTTTTTTTATGCGCAACAAATAGAAATTCCTGAGAAAAAAGCTCAAAAAGGATTTGCTCAAATAGATTTTCTTTCCATTAAAATGCCCGATATAAATGAGGCAAATATGGATTTTACTGGAATTCATTATAATGCATGGTTAAACGATTGGAGCTATGCTGGTTTAGGATTTTATGGAGCTGTTGGTGGTATTAGAGGTGGTTTTTTTACTTTAGGAATCAATGCTGGAGTACAACATACTATTGTAGATAAATTATTTGTAGATGCCGGATTACATTTCGGTGGCGGTGGCGGTGCTAGTGCGCCGGATGGTGGTGGT
>NZ_CAZEFZ010000025.1:0-1652 GCF_964511145.1 Tenacibaculum amylolyticum | reverse complement strand
ATTTTAATTGAGTTTCTGTGACTGAATTTGGATTAATTGCAGGTGTTTTAACAAAACCAAAATAAGCAGGTGCGATACCTCTGTTGTGCTCATAGGTAAATCTAGTAACACCACCTGTTGGATATTTAATTTCTTCTAATAAACCTGCTTTGGAGTTTTCTATATGAACACGTCTATCTGGTTTGTAAAAACCATATTCAAACATACGTAAAAAAGGACCGTTGTTTACTGCGCCATTATAATAGCCCCAATAGTCTTGAGCTGTAGAGAAACGACTTGGTAATACTGTAGCATTATAGGTAAACTCATATGGAGGTAATGCTGTATCATCTTGGCCTTTTTCTACAATATTGTCTAAAAACATACGTTTAAATGACTTGCTGAATAAGGTTGGGTTTCCTGTTATATAAGGCAATAAATTCCTTGTATCTGTACTAGTGGTATAGCGATAGTTTAAATCAAAAGCTTTGATTTGTTTGCCATCTTTATCTAAAATTCGGATCTTATCTAAGGCATATCCGTTATAATCCTGACGTCCTGTAACTTCTCTATCAAAATGAATCGTTCCTTGGCTATATTCAATCTTAGATAAATGATTTTCTGTAGTGCTTATTCTTGATATTTTACTACTAATTGCGTCTAAGTTCCCTACATTACCAACACCGTTGGTTACCGTACCTGTAGGATCGTGCTTATCATATGACTTTTCGTAACGTACAAAACTCTCTGGTAAATACGTATAGCTAATTAGCTCCCCATATGGGGTTTCAATATCCATTAATTTCCAAGAACTATAATTCCCTTCAAAGGCTCCAGGACCATCTGGAACTTGATTTCCATTATAATAAAAAGAGGTACCTATAGAAGAGTTTTGAATATCTCTTCCAAATCGTAAACCATCTTTGGAAATTCCATAATAAAAAATATTTCCGCTTGCATCGGTGATTTCAAAAGAAACTATTTTTCCTAACCCAGGTGATTCTCTCTTATACCTAATTTGTACATCTCCAAAACTCTGAATTACAGGAGATCCATCACTATAATCTAATACAAACTTACCACTGGTACCACCTCCACTAAAAGTAAATTGATCTGGGTAAAAGTCATACCCTGGATCTGTAGCTTCTTTTGTATTCACCGCATCTCGATATGCCTTACTTGTAGAAAAGTTCTCAAAATCTTGCTTGTTCTTTAAATAGGTATTCTGACCTGCACCATCATCGGCTTTTCCTCTAGCTTGCCTAGAAATATCGCCTCCATAAGTAAGCGACCAGCCTTGACCTGTTCTTGGTGCAACTTCTGAAACTTTGACACCACGACCATGATAGCTTAAACTAATAGGAACTTGCAAGCCTTGTACTGCAATTGTATGAATTGGAATGGATACATTGGCCAGCCCCGTATAATGCGAAACTGGAACTTCTGTAAATCTAGATAAGGCTGCTGCCTCTGGCGAAGGAGGAACAACTTCTGGTAAAAAATTACCCTGAGTTGATTGGCTATAGCTCGTAGCACAAAATAGCACCATAACAGTGCACAACAATAATTTTCTCATGAAATGATTGATTTAGCAATTTATATTTAAACAATTTTTCTTGGGACAAATATAGAACACAAATAGCTTAAAAACAAAGCCTTGAAAATATTTTCAA
>NZ_CAZEFZ010000024.1:0-7755 GCF_964511145.1 Tenacibaculum amylolyticum | reverse complement strand
TTAGGTAATGTTAGACTCTCCTATACAGATGCAAACAAAGACGGTGTAATTACTGCTGCTACAGAAATCATAGAAGAGAAAAATTACTATCCATTTGGACTCAAACAAAAGGGATACAATAATATAGTTAACTCTCTAGGGAATAGTGTCGCACAAAAAAGAGGCTTTGGAGGAAAAGAGTTGCAAGACGAACTAGGTTTAGAATGGTATGATGTATCTGCTCGTAATTATGATGCTGCACTTGGTAGATGGATGAATCTTGATCCATTAGCAGAACAAATGCGTAGACATTCACCATATAATTTTGGTTTTAACAATCCTGTTTATTTTCAGGATTATGATGGAATGGCACCAACAGGTTGTTGTGATGGTTGGTTAGACGCAGTACAAACAGGGCTTGATGTTGTGGGTATGATTCCTGCTGTTGGAAATATAGCAGATTTAGCAAATGCAGGAATATCATTGGCTAGAGGTAACTATGGAGAAGCTGCTTTAAATTTATCAGCAGCAGTTCCTGGAGCTGGTTTAGCTGTTGGAGGAACTAAGTTAGCAGTAAAAGCGGCAGCGGTAGCGACAACTGTAATAAAGACAGCCGATAAGGCAAAAGATGTTGTAAAAGCTGTAGACAAAGCAAAGGACGTAGGTAAAGTAGCTTTAGATAATAATGTTTTGGTTGGTGCTATTGAAGGTGGTAAAAAAGCAGATGTATTGAAGGCTATAGGGAATAAACAGCCAATTGTATCTACACAAGCAGCTAAAGAATTTATGGTTAAAGGTGATAAAGGTCAATTAAAAAAGTTTATGAAAGAAACAGGTGCTACAATGTCTAAAAAAGGAGGTACTGATGCTCAAGTCAATGCACTACAAAAACAAGCTGGTGATATGGGTAGGAGTTTGAAAAAGCCGGATGCTAAAGTTGCAGCAGATGCAATCAATAATAATGCAACATTAATAACAAAAGATAAAAAGTTGAAAAAATTCATGGATGCTTCGGGAAATCCAGCAAAAGATTTTTAGCGAAAAAATGATTAAAGAAAGTGAAATATTAAGTCTTTTAAAAGACATTGAAGAAGGTAAATTAAAAATAGAACCTACTACAGTTCCATTGGATGTTTATTCGGGTAATGTGATTTATAATATAAGTAATGGGTGGCAAATTACTATATTCAATGATGCAAATACTTGGGATTATATAGATAATATAAAAGCAACTGATGGAAGAGAAATTAGTTTTGATGAGATTGATAATATACTTAGCTTAAGGAATTATGAACCTTCTAAAAAAACATGTATTGATATATATAAAATAGGTATATAGAATGAATAATAAATTGATTATTATACTTTTTACTGTTGCTCTAGTAAATTGTTCATTTAAGTCTGGAAAGATTAAAGATGAATTGAAAGAAATATCAGTAAGTCAAGCATTATATCAAGAAGAGCAGGTTTCTAATGTTTTAGAAAAAAAGAATCTTTTAGGGGGTAAGTTGATAGTTGAATTACCAAATGGTTTTGATTTAATGAGTAAGGAAATGCTTGCTTCTAAGTATCCTGCAAGTAATAGACCAACAATTGTTTACACAAATAAACAAGGTTCTATAAATTTTGCTTTTAATCATACATTTAATGATATTCCGAAAGATAAACTTCCTGAAGTTTTACCTGCATTTGTAGGACAATTTAACTCTATTTACCCACAGATAAAATGGATTAAAAAAGAAGTTGAAAAGATAAATGGAAAAGATTTTATTATTCTCGAATTTATTACACCAGCAATAGACTCTAAAATTTATAATATTATGTATGTGACTGTTTTAGAGGGAAGAATGTTAATGTGCAGTTTTAACTGTTTAGAATATCAAAGAAACGAATGGGAAGCTAAAGCTAAAAAGTCGTTAAACTCCGTTGTGATAAACGAGTAATAGAAATTATAACAAAATGAATTATAACCACCTCTCACCAAGGTGGTTTTTTATTTATAAGCTTGTTGTGTTTTATAATCTCTAATTACAGAATCAATTATAGAAAATAAGTGAGTTTTAAACTCACTAGACATCTCTTCAATAGCTTGTAAACGTTGTAATGTTTTTTTATCGAAAGAAGCATTTATACCTTCACCAACTAAATAATCAAGCGATACACCAAAAGCATCAGCAATTTTTTTAGCAGCATCTACAGAAGGAATTGCAATTCCTCTTTCATATTTACTAACCATCTCACGAGATACTTTACTCTCGTTAGCTAAATCTGTTTGCGACCAACTTTTTTCTTTTCTTAAGCTTGCTATAATAACTGCTATTTTATCCACTATAAGCCTTTTTTGCGTACAATAATGCTATAAAAACACAAATATATGTAATTAATGGACGTAATTAAAACCTAAAAGACTTGTGTTAATTGGGAATAAAATCTACATTTGAGTCCAATAAGACCAATAAAATATTTTTAACAATGTTCAATACTTCCAATCCAAACAACTACAAATACCTCACAAAACACTTAGAAATCCACATTTTAGGAGGTATTAAGACGAATAAGCTAGAAAGTTTACGAGTAACACTCAGCGTACAAAAACTAAAGTCTACAAATATTTTAAGGCACAGTATAGATTTATACAACGACAATCAAGTTGAGAAATTTGTAAGAAGAATAGCAGAACGCTTAGAAATAGGCACAAGTATTACAAGAAAAACACTACAGGAACTTACCCACGAATTAGAGAACTACCGTTTTTTATTACTAGATAAACAAGCAGAAGCCAACCAACCAAAATATAAACAACTAAATGCTAGCGAAGAGAAAACCGCAATCAATTTTTTGAAAAAGGGAAAATTGCTAACTAGAACAAATGAGTACATAGGCAAAAGTGGGGTTATCGGAGAAGATATCAACCGCTTGCTTATGTATCTCATTTTTACATCAAGAAAAACAAACAATCCTTTACACTGTATTAGTTTAGGAAGCTCAGGAGTAGGAAAAACACATTTACAAAGTAAGGTAGCAGAGTTAATACCAGAAGAAGATAAAGTAGAAATAACCGTACTCTCCGCCAATGCATTTTATTACTTCAATAGAACAGAATTACAGCACAAATTAATTTTAATAGAAGATTTAGACGGAGCAGAATCAGTATTATATCCATTAAGAGAACTACAAAGTAAAAAGAGAATAACTAAAACAGTTGTTCATAAAGATAGTAAAGGAACTACCAAAACGATACACTTAACTGTAGAAGGCCCAGTGTCTGTTGCAGGTTGTACCACACAGGAGAGTATTTACGAAGATAATAGTAACAGGAGTTTCTTGTTATACATAGATGAAAGCACAGAGCAAGATAAACGTATTATGAATTATCAGCGCAGAGCTTCAGCAGGTAAATTAAATGAGCAAGAAGAATACCTAGCTGCGGAGCTTCTCCGCGATGTGCAACGAGTATTAAAACCAATAAAAGTCATTAATCCGTATGCAGAATACTTAGAGCTTCCACAGTCTGTTTTTAAACCACGCCGTACCAACTCTCACTACCTCCAATTCATAGAAGCCATTACATTTTATAAACAATATCAAAAAGAGAAGAAATATCATAAAGATACAGGAGAAGAATATATAGAAACTAGTATAGAAGATATAATAGAAGCAAATGAGTTAATACAAGAAGTGTTATTACGAAAGAGTGATACAATTACAGGAGCAGCAAGAAACTACTTAGAAAACCTAAAAGCATATTTATATCAACAAGAACAAACCAGTTATACAAGTTCAGAAATTAGAAGAAACTTACGAATAAAAGAAACTACACTACGCCGTTATCAAAAACAACTACAAGCAGAAGGATATATACGAAAAATCAAAGCAGAGAAAGGAAAATCATATCATTATGAAATTGTAGATGTAGAAGAATATAAAACCTTAAAAGAACAAATACACAGTGCATTAAGTACTTGTATAACAAAACTATCCGCCACTAGTACGCCATAGGTTCGCCACCCTATAAAAAGCGAAGTTAACATACAGTAAAATAGATGATTACTAGTGAGTTGTTGTGAAATCTAAAAAAAGGTAAAGGGTTATGAAAAAAAGCATACTACAAAACGTTAGTTATAAAGTATTATTAGAAGATTTTAAAGAGTGGTTAGATATTTTAGGATTTAGCAAAGCCATGCAAACCAATTACCCAAATCAATTATGCGAGTTTTTGTATTGGTTAGAGTGTAATAATTACCATTCTATCAATATTATTAACAAAGAGATCGTTAAGAACTATTACAAGTATTTACAACAACGTCCAAATAAAACCAGAGGTGGCGCGTTAAGCAATCGTTATCTCAACTCTCACCAAAGTACTTTAAAAAAGTTTAGAGAATACTTAAAAAAACATCATACAAAGTCATTCGATATTCATATAAAAAGAGAAAAAATAACAGAAGAAAAACTAAAACATTGTAGCACATCAGAAATACAAATCTTATTTAAAGCTGTCCAGTACAGTCACCCATTACCAAGATTTAGAGCAAGAAACAAAGCATTGCTTGTTTGTTTATACAGTTTAGGTATGCGAAGAAATGAAGTAATTAATTTACAATTACAAGATATTTTATACGATAAAGAAAGAGTGTTTGTTAGTAAAGGAAAAAACTATAAAGAACGATTTATACCTATTAACAGTTATAATTTAAGAATCTTAGAAGATTACATCTTCGATGCACGAATCGATTTTAAAAAAGCGAGTGAAAGCGATTATGTTTTTGTTACACAAAGAACAACCAAAATGAGTGGCGGATCTTTAGAATGGAATTTAAAACAAATCGTAAAAGCTACCAATAACAATCAGTTACAACACAAACATATTACACCGCACAGTTTACGTCATTCTATTGCAACACATCTACTACAAGCAGGAATGGATATAGAAGATATTAGACAGTTTTTAGGACACAGTTCTTTAGAAGCTACACAGATTTACACAGCTATTTTAAAAGATAATTAATTATGAAGTACAAAGAATATTTAGAAGCACAAGGCTATAGTAAAAGTACAATAGAGCATTACCAAGAACGCTTAACAATATTTATAAATTGGTTAAAAAAAGAAAACATAAAAGCAAAAGAAATAGATTATAAAACAAGCCTACAATACATAAAATACTTACAAACCAAACAACTCAAAGTACAAACGATAAACAATCATATTGCTTCCCTAAAAAGTTACTTTAATTATTTAATATCAGAAAGAGAAAGAATAAACAATCCATTAGAAGAAGTACAAGTAAAAGGCACAGTAAAAAAGGTATTACATAATTTATTAGATGCAGATGAATTAGAAGATTTATATTATAGTTACGAAACAGAAACCTTTAATAAATACTCCAACTACAAAACAAAACTAAGTGCAAAACGCAATAAAATTATCGTAGGATTCATTGTTTATCAAGGCTTAAATACTACAAATTTAAAAAGTCTACAACTAGAACATTTACAAGTAAGAAAAGGTAAATTATATGTTCCAAGTACTAAAAGAAGTAATGCTCGAGAAATAGAATTAAAATCTTGGCAAGTAGTAGACCTATTAGAATACATCAATGAAGTACGTCCGCAGATAGCAAAATATAACGACATCTACAATGAAAACCTCTTTATCCCTCAACAACATTTTAATGATTTATTACAAAGAGGAATATTAAAAAGACTAAAGAAAATAAATCATAAAGTAACAAGTGTTAATCATTTAAGAGCAAGTGTTATTGTAAATTGGTTAGGACAGTATAATATTAGAAAAGTACAATATTTAGCAGGACACAGATATATAAGTTCTACCGAAAAATATAGACAAGATAATTTAGAGAGTTTACAAGAAGCTATAAACCAGTTTCATCCATTAAGCTGATAAGAACCAAGTGTCTCGCTGTCGCTCGGGATTTAATTATTTTATTCCCGCTTACGCTAACATAAATACGGTTATAAGGTATTCACTTCGCCCCAACTATTAAAAACATTTATTACTGTAATCTTCCGCAAGCTCCAGTTCCAGTAAAAATATTTTTGCCACCACTTCTGCTTCGTTCATTCGCAACTACTCTTCTTTTTTAGTGTCACCATTTTTAGTCAAAAATGCCGCCACCAAAAAATAACCGTTGCTTCATTGAGGCTCGCCGCTATTGCCTCAAGCTACTGCGGTTTTTAAAATGGATTTTAACGATTGATTTAAGGAATTTTAAAAACCTTGTGGCGGTTGTGTCTTCCTCCTTCGTCGTCATTACACACCACCGTCACTTTCGGCGCTCGCTTACGGCAAGCCTTTAGTAAGCGTTGCACGCAGCTTGGCCGCAGGCGCTATAACCTGAAACAGCTTGAACAGCTGTATGAAAAACAAGTCATTTTAAAAAGGTAGGAATCTCAGCCGCATAGGCAACCGCCAATCCCTACCTTTTTAAAACGATATATTGCTAAAAATCTGTATATTAGTAACAAGAAAAGGAAATAAGTTTATTTTATGCTATGAAATATCTTCACAATCTTTACAGAACGTTTTAAAACATAAAGCAACAGAGGCTGGCTGTAGCTGTAGTGTTGCTATATGCTTTTAAAATGAACACTTATACACAAATAGCTTAAAAATACCTTACTCCTTCTCTAAAGAAAATAGAGTATTAACTTAAAAAAGAGAAAGATATGCCGTTTAATAATTTTGAAGCACGTCATTTTACTAACGAAGAACAAACAAGTGTTACAGACGCACTAACAGCTTTAGAAGCTGCTTTAAACAGTAAGTTTGCAAACTTAACACCAGATGAACGAAAACAATTTGGTAGTGTTAACGAACAAAACAAACTGGTAATTAACAAAGTAAAAGAATATCGAGATACACAACCCCAATTAAGCAGTCCAGATGTAGACTGGGATGAGTTTGCAAGAGATTTTAACTCTCGTAATTTTATTGCAACGATACTACAGCGGTTTGATGCCTTATATATGGGGCTAAAGAATGCCAAAATACTGCACGATTGGGATAACTACCAAGCTACACTTACAGATTATAACTACACAAAATATAAGAATAGTACAGCTGCTACAGGTTTTGAAGCTAAACAAACCGATTTAGCACAATTCTTTAGTAATCGTGGTAACAGTAATACAACCACTGTTGCAGAGAGTCCTACAGAAGAACCAACAACACCTGAAGAATAAATTCCCTTTTCTAGTTTCCTACCTAGTACACTAGGTTATTCACTAAGCTAGCATAGTATTTTACTGTGTTAGCTTATTTTTTTACTAAACTAGCTTAGTTAGTATAGTAAGATTACTTACTTAAGTACTAGGTTTGCTTACTCTTTTAATAAGGCAGCTTAGTACACTTACTAAGTCTACTTCTTAAAATACCCCAAGAACTTACTAAAACACCAAGCTAGCTTACTTTAATACCATTACAGCTTAGTATATAATCTATCTAGCTTATTAAATAACGTATTTATTTTAGTTAAAAACCAAGGCGGTTGGCAATAGCGGCTATTTTATCATAGTTGTATTATAGTACCTGGAGTTTACGAAAGAGTGGTATAATGCCCAATTATGTAAAGATAGCTTGGGAAATATCCGTAGTAATTTTTTATCTTTGAAACTGGAAAAGAAGATGCTATGGACGTTCAATTTTTTTAGTTTTTAGGATAAGTGCCTGAAAAAATGCGACCGCTTTTAAAAAAAATCGCATAAATAGAGACCACTTAGGTAATGTTAGACTCTCCTATACAGATGCAAACAA
>NZ_CAZEFZ010000023.1:0-1913 GCF_964511145.1 Tenacibaculum amylolyticum | reverse complement strand
TGACTCCTGAAAAATCTTTTGAATATTTCTGTCCGTAATACTCTTGAGTAGCTAAACCTATATTACCAGTACGGATATTCGCATTGTTTGCTCCTTCTGTATAAGGCAAGTATTCTTTTACTTGTCTACCATAATTGTCATACTCAACATGACTTACAATATCTTTTATCTGTTCATCTGCTATTAAGATACTCGGTCTGCTAACTACATCTTCTAATGGCAATTCACTCCCATCTAACTCTTGAAATAATGGACTCCAAAAGTATTGACGAACACTCGTATCTGTACAATAATATAAATAGTTTCTTAATCGAATTGTTCTTCTTTCTGGGTGCCATCTAAATTCTTTACCATCTATAATTTTAGTCCCTGCTGTATCATAGATACCGCTTACTCCTGTGTCATTCCCTCTGTACCCATGTGGATGGATTATTCCTACTAGTAAATACCATTTGTTGGCTTCTGGTAAATAACTGTCAATAAAATATGGATTCGTATTTAGGCTACCATTTAAAGAATAAACATCACTCCAACCTACTCCATGATACGTTCTTCCTGTAGAAGGCGTTCCTATTTTATTCTTCTTTACCCATACTGTATAACGGTAACTCTTGCTATTATCAACTTGAAAAAAATCTGTTACCCAACCTCCATCTGCATCTTTAGCCGAATCTGGAACACATTCCCATAATAAATCTCTCCCACCAAATGGGGTGCTTCCTTTGATAATCCTATTTTCTGAATCTCCTCCATTTCTACCGAAAAAAGCTGTAGAACCTGTATTGTTAACTGTCCAATCTATAGGAATATTATTATTGGAAATTGTATTTCCTCCTGCGGAAATTCCAATACTTTGTTTTAACCTGCCTAAACCATCAAAGTATTGTACCGTAGTCATTACTTTGCTTTTGTCTTGCACTGTAATTGGTGTTGTACTAGCTTCTTTATAGGTCTTAGTAACTACATAATTCTCTGTAGTACTTTGTGCAGATACCAATGAAGGTAATAACACAGCTAACAATTGTATATACTTTTTCATCTTTTTCTTCGCTTAGTTTTTATAGTTGTATTGGTGCTCTTTCAATATCTCTCCTGCACTGTTCTTTACTAGTATCAATCGGTTTAATAAATCATAGCTATAATAAATCGTCTCTCCTCTTGGATCGGTTATACTAGTAACTCCTACTAAGGGATCGTAGGTAAAACTAGTTACTTGGGCTTCTGGAAAAGCTGCTCTTACAATCGTTAAACGATCGCGTAAAGTGCTTTCCGTTGTTGTATTTATGTCTGAATTCGAGACTGAAATTGCATTATTAATTGCTATTTCTTGACTGCTACTAATACTATTATAACCTTCTATCTTTGCAATGGGTTGACTCTTTTCATATCCCCAAACATAGTAGATCTTCGTTCCATCTTGTTTACTTACTTCTACTGGATTGCCTTTAGTATCGTACTTATGAAACACCGCTCTGTCTTCTAAAACTTGACTGCCTTTAGCTGTTTGAATTCTCTTTGGAACATACAAACTACTTGAAGTATCTGTACCATAAACCGTATGTTGTTTGCTAAGCTGTGTATTGTTTTTATAACTTGTTGTGGTAACTGGCATCATGCGATTGGCATTAATTAAGCCTGTATCAAAATCATGTATTGTTTTATATACGTCGCCTTTACTATCGGTAAACTCGGTGCGTTTTAATTGGTAATGATTTGGGTAATCATAAAAATAATTCGTCTGGGTTGTGATGGCTTTATCTTCAAAATAACTTGTTTTTGTACTACTATGTAAATTAGCCGTGCCTCCTGTTACATAATAAATTCTATACTTCCAATCACTTGCATTGATAATATTAGTAGTAGCTGCGCGCATAAATAATGGTAACTTGAATAAAGTCCTATTACTTTCATAA
>NZ_CAZEFZ010000022.1:0-53633 GCF_964511145.1 Tenacibaculum amylolyticum | reverse complement strand
TAGCCCGGTCATCGCGCCTGCTTTGGGAGCAGGAGGTCGCAGGTTCGAATCCTGCCACCCCGACTAAAAAAGAGTTACTGGTCGCGTAGCTCAGCTGGATAGAGCATCTGCCTTCTAAGCAGACGGTCACAGGTTCGAATCCTGTCGCGATCACAATAAGCCTTACTAATTTTAGTAAGGCTTTTTTGTTTTTAATAATGTCTCGTTCTTCAATTCTTTAAAATAAATTTCTTCAAATTAAAGTAGTTTAAAAAGAAATATAAAACCCTTATTTTTGACTCAAATAAATCTGAAGAAATCATGCTTACAAATAAAATACCAGTAACAATTATAACCGGATTTTTAGGATCTGGTAAAACTACTTTAATTCACCAAATTGCTAAAAATGCCAATGGAAGACGTTTAGCAATTATTGTAAATGAATTTGGAGAGTTAGGAATGGATGGTGAGATCCTAAAAGGAAATGATTGTGGTTGTGAAGAAGAAAATATTTTAGAGTTGAGCAATGGGTGTCTTTGTTGTACTGTACAAGAAGAATTTCTACCAACAATGCTGCAATTAATGGAGCGTAAAGACCAAATAGATCATATTATTATTGAAACGTCTGGATTAGCATTACCAAAACCTTTGGTAAGAGCATTTAATTGGCCAGATTTAAAACCACAAATTACAGTAGATGCAGTAGTTACTGTGGTAGATAGTGTAGGGCAAGCTACTGGAGAAATTTGTGATAGAGCAAGAGTACAAGAACAACGTTTAGCTGATGATAGTTTGGATCATGAGTCGTCTATTGAGGAATTGTTTGAAGATCAATTATCATGCGCTGATCTAGTTATTATGACAAAATCAGATTTAATTGATGAAGAGAAATTTAATGAAGTAAAAGACATTATTCAAAATAAAATAGGAAACCAGATTAAAATTATATCAGGAGTAAAAGGAGATATTCCTGTGGATGTATTATTAGGTTTAGATGCGAAATCAGAAGATTTTATAGAAGAAAAGCATTCACATCACGAAGAGCATCATCATCATGACCACGACCACAGTCATGACCATCACCACCATGATGATCATGGACATCATCATGATCACGACCATGATGAAACAATTAATTCATTAGTATTATCAGTTAAAGCACCACATACTCCAAAACAATTAATTAAAGCATTAGAAGAATTGGTTGCCGAATTTGAAATCTATAGAATTAAAGGAATTATAGATGTGCCAAACAAACCAATGCGTATGATTGTACAAGGAGTAGCGAGCAGGTTTGAAAACTATTTTGATAGAAAGTGGAAAGAAGACGAAATTAGAGGGACTCGTTTAGTAATTATTGGAGAAAAACTAGTAGAAAGCGAGTTAGAAAAAGCCATAGAAAGTAAATTAACCTTAGCTGTATAAAAGATGAAAATATATACTAGAAAAGGAGATGCAGGAAAAACAGGTGTGTTTGGAGGAAAACGTACCTATAAAAACTCTGCAAGAATAGAATGTATAGGAACTTTAGACGAAGTAAACTCTACAATAGGTTTGTTGAGAGCTAAATTAGGTCCAGAACACGAGTGGCAAACTAATTTACATCGTATACAAAAAGATATGATGGATATGATGTCACATTTAGCGCGTCCATCAGATTCCAAAAAAGAAAATCCAAACCCAAAACCTATAGATGGAGCCGCTTTTTGTGAAGAGTGGCTAGATGCTTTAGAAGCAAGTATTAGTTCTCCATCAGATTATTTTATTTTACCTGGAGGGAACGAAATTTCTGCATTATGTCATGTATGTAGAACACAAGTACGTAGAGGTGAACGTACCTTAGTAACACTTATGCAAGAAGATCCGGATAGCGTAGAAGAATACGTAATGGCTTATGTAAATAGATTGTCAGATTTATTTTTTACGATGGCAAGAGCTGAAATGGATAAGGAAGGTGTAGCTGAAGAAAAATGGCAATTGTTTCTTTATAAAAGAAAGAAGAAAAAATAAGATATGGTATATGGAGTGGCGTTAGGCCCAGGAGATCCTGAATTAATAACCATAAAAGGATTACGAGTTTTGCAAGAGAGTGACGTAATTTTTTATCCTGGCTCAACATTTAAAGGGATGCAAAAAAGTTATGTTTACCCTTTGTTATCATATCATAATTTAGAAGATAAAGATCTTAGAGGTTTTTATTTAGAAATGTCAGATGATAGATCACAATCTAAAAAAGTATATGAGAATACAGCCTCTGAGGTTCAGAAATTAGTAGCTGAAGGTAAAAAAGTAGCTATTGTATGCGAAGGAGATTTGAGTCTGTATGCATCTTTTACTTATATCATGGAACATTTACAACAGCTAAATATTCCCATTTCGTTAATACCAGGGATTAATTCATTTAGTTTAGGAGCTGCGAAACACCAAATACCACTAAGCCTTTTAAACGATAAAATAGCCATTGTACCTAGAGTAAAAACAATTGAAGAAATTAGCACCTATTTTAATGAGGTAGATACTTTGGTGTTAATGAAGGTAAAGACTAGTTGGCAGCATTTTTATCATAAGTTGAAAGAACAACCTTGGGCGTTTTATTATTGTGAACGTTTGGGTACAGATGAAGAATACATTACAACGAATTTACAAGAAATTTCAGAGAGAGAAATACCGTATTTCTCTCTTTTAATTATAAAAAAGCAACAAAACAAATGATTAAAGTTGTTGGGATAGGCCCAGGACATAGACAATATATGATTCCTATGGCAGTTGAAACAATTAAGAAAGCTACTGTTATCATAGGGTACCACTATTATTTTCAATTTATTCAAGATTTAATAGACCCAAATGCAGTTTGTATAGGAAAAGAGTTAAGCGAGGAAGAAAAAAGGGCAGAAATAGCGATTGAACATGCATTAAAAGGAGAAAATGTAATGGTTATAGGTTCTGGAGACGCGAGTATCTATGCAATGGCTTCTATAGTATATCAAAAAGTGGCAGAACAAAATTTAGAAATGCCTGTAGAAACGGTGCCAGGTATTTCAGCATTTATTACGGCTGGGAGTAAATTAGGAGCTATTTTAGGTCATGATTTTTGTTGTATTTCGTTGTCGGATTTAATGACTCCATGGACAACTATTGAGAAAAGAATAAAAGCGGCAGCTCAAGGAGATTTTGTTACTGGTTTATATAACCCAAGAAGTAAGAAGAGATATTGGCAATTACAAGCTTTAAAGAATATCTATTTAGAGCATAGAGAAGCTTCAACACCTGTTGCCATTTGTAAGCAATTAGGAAGAACTGAAGAAAACATACAAATTACAACTTTAGGAGAATTAAATGTTGAAGATGTAGATATGTTTAGTGTTGTTTTGATAGGTAATAGTCAAACATTTAGATACAAAAATCATTTAATTACGCCAAGAGGATATTTAAATAGAAAACCTGAAACTGGACAAGAAATTCAGGATGCCAGTTTTAAGGAAATTGTAGAAAACTTACCAGAAAATAATCTAGATAAAGATCATTTGTGGGCAGCAATTCGTTGTATTCATACTTCGGGAGATTTTGACTATATCAATTATATAGAAACTTCAAAAGAAGCCATTGAAAAATGGAATACTTATTTAAAAAACGGAGGTGTAATTGTTACGGATGTAACAATGGTAAAAGCAGGAATTACCAGAGCTTTTACAGGAAAATACGATAATGAAGTTGTTTGTTTATTAAACGATGAGGAAACACTAAAGTTAGCTGCAGAAGAAGGATTAACTCGATCGCAAGCAGGAATTAAAAGAGCCGCAGTAAAATATCCAAATGCATTATTTGTTATTGGAAATGCACCAACGGCACTTATCGAAATTGTAGACCAAGTCCATGAAGGAATTATTAACCCTGTGGGAATTGTTGGAGCCCCAGTTGGTTTTATTAATGTAATAGAATCTAAAGAACGTTTGAAAATGCAAAAAGACACCGCATATGCATTGATTTCTGAACGCAGAGGAGGTAGTAATTTTGCAGCAGCTATTGTAAATGCTGCATTTACTTTAGATGAAGTATCAAAATTAGAACTATTCTAAAATGGAACAAGAGGCGCAACGTTTTTTTACTGAATCAGAACAACAAGTTTTAGAAGAAATTTTGTTACATCGAAGAGATGTTCGAGGAAATCATTTTAAAAAAGATCCAATAGCAGAAGAAGATATAAATCGAATTTTGCAAGCAGCTTTGGCAGCGCCTTCAGTTGGATTTTCACAGCCTTGGGAATTTGTAATTATTCATGATGAAGAAACAAAAAAAGAAGTAAGAGCATCGTTTCAAGAAGAAAATGAGAAGGCCCTAGCTCAATTTTCTGATGAAAAACAACAAAAATATATTCGGTTAAAGCTAGAAGGAATTACAGAATCTCCTTTAAATATAGCAGTGTTTTATAAACCTAAAAACGAACCTGTATTAGGACAAACAAGTATGCCTAATATGGGAAAGTATAGTGTGGTATGCGCGATACAAAACATGTGGTTAATGGCACGTTCTCTCAATATTGGTATGGGCTGGGTAAGTATTTTAGATCCTGAAAAAGTAAAAGAGATTATAAATGCTCCTAAAGAAAATCAACTAATAGGATATTTATGTTTCGGATACACCGATAAGTTTTATAATAAACCAGAACTAGAAATAAAAAAATGGGATTATAAAAAACTACAACACGAAGTGGTTATTCAAGAAAAGTATAACAATCAATGAGTTCAACTGACTAATGAGTTTCAACTCATTGATATTGGTGTCTAATAAGTATTAAAAATATTAGTTAATTGTTTAAAAGCAATTTTAACCAATCAATGAGTTCAACTGGCCAATGAGTTTCAACTCATTGCATATTAATTAACTGCTTAAAACCAACTTTAACCACCCAATGAGTTTTAACTCATAGTACTAATACAAAGAAATTCAAATGATTTTTCATGTAATTGGCATAGGAAATAAGCAACCAGTTTTTTCAAAAGAACAAAAAAAACTGATTGATAACAACACAGTTTTTAGCGGAGGAAAACGTCATTTAGAATTGGTAAAAGATGTGCTTCCAGAAAACTATCAATGGATCTATATTAAAAGTCCAATGACTGCTGTTTTTAAACAGTATGAAGAAGCAAAAGAAACCATTATTGTATTTGCTTCAGGAAATCCGTTGTTTTATGGATTTGCTAACACACTTCAGAATAAATATCCACAGTCTAGTGTTTATACAGAACCTTATTTTAGTTCCATTCAATTATTAGCAAACAAAACTAGTACCAATAGTAATGAGTTGGTAACGATTAGCGTGCATGGAAGGAGTTGGGATGCTTTAGATGTAGCACTTATAGAGCAACAATCATTAATTGGAGTATTAACAGATGGACATAAAAATCCGAAAACAATTGTAGAAAGATTACTTCAATATGGATTTACAAACTATGAAATAAGTATTGGTGAAGATTTAGAAGGAGAGAATGAGAAAGTGCAAACCTTATCTTTATCAGAAGCAGTAACAAAAAACTATCACAAACTCAATTGTATTTTATTACATCGAAAAGAAAAGAGAAAGCAATACTTTGGAATAGAAGATAGTAACTTTGAAGGATTACCTGGAAGACCTAATATGATAACTAAAATGCCAATTCGTTTAACTACGTTGCATTTGTTAGAAGTATTAAATGCAAGTGTTTTTTGGGATATTGGATTCTGTACAGGTTCTATTTCTATAGAAGCGAAGCTGAAAAATCCGAATTTAGAGATTGTAGCTTTTGAAAAAAGAGAAGAGTGTGAAGAAATCTTATTTACAAATCAAAAGAGGTTTGGAGTGCCAGGAATTAACGGAGTGATAGGAGATTTTTTTGAACAAGATACAAGAACATTTAGGCAGCCAGATACTGTATTTATAGGTGGACATGGAGGTAGGTTAGAAGAATTACTTATAAAAGTAGATGAAGTACTTTCTTCGAATGCTATTATTGTTATGAATACAGTAAAAGAAACAAGTAAAAATACATTTAAGAAAAGCTGTGAAAACTTAGGTTGGAAAGTAAAAGAAGAGATAAATTTAACCTTAGATTTGCATAATCCTATATGCTTATTAAAAGCAATAAAAACATAAGGAACAAAAGAAGATGGCGGAACAAGTTTTAAAAGTAGCAATTGTTAGTTTTACAGATAACGGATTCGAAATAGCAAAAACTTTACAAAGTGAATTTTATAGAAGTAAAGTTTTTACTACTAGAACCGTAGAAGAAACAAAAGAAATAAAACGAATAGACTCAGTAATGGAGTTAATGGAAACTTCATTTCAAAAATACGATGCATGGTTTTTTATTGGAGCATTAGGAATTTGTGTACGAAGTATTGCAACTGTAATAGCAGATAAAAAAACAGATCCAGCTGTAGTAAATATAGATGATCAAGGAACTTTTGTACAATCGGTTTTGAGCGGACATATAGGTAGAGCAAACGAATTAACCACACAAATAAGTAGAATATTACAAGCAACTCCTGTTGTTACAACAGCTAGTGATTTACAAAACCTGTGGAGCTTAGATACACTTGCTGAACAATTTAATTGGGAGTCTAAACATAATGAAGAGCTAAATAAAATTATCTCTTTGTTTGTAAATAGAAAACCAACAGCCTTAGTTTTAAAAGTAAAAGACAAAGGAACTGAGTTTTTAGAAAAAACGTTTCCAGATTTTATTACAATTTATTACAATATTGATGAGGTAGATACTTCAAAATATGAAATGTTATTATATGTAGGGTATGAATTAGTTTCCCTGCTACTACCAACATTAGCTTTTTATCCTAAATGTATCGCATTAGGAAGTGGTTGTGCTAAAGACATAGAACCTGAATTATTTGAATTCGAATTACGAAAAGCATTAAAAAACGAAAAAATAGCCATAGAAAGTATAATGGCATTAGGTTCAGCAGATATTAAAGCAGAAGAACAAGCGTATTTAGATCTAGTTGCCAAATTAGATATTCCTTTTGTAACGTATACAGGAGATGAATTGAATTCTGTGACAGTTGCAAATCCATCAGAAGTCGTAAAGAAAAAAGTAGGAGTTTATGGTGTTTCAGAAGCTTCGGCAGGTTTATTATCTAACACAGAAGAATGGTTAGTTGAAAAAACAAAAGTCACTACTGAATCAGGTAAAAAGTTTACTTATGCAATAAGCTTGGTAGCTGATTATGAGCGAAGATCGAGTATTGCTATTGTAGGAGCAGGTTCTGGAGATCCAGAATTACTGACTTTGAAAGGACAGGCTATTTTAGAAGCTGCAGATTGTATTTTATATGCAGGAAGTTTGGTGCCAGAAGAGTTAACACATATGGCAAAAGAAGGAGCATTGGTTCGTAATTCAGCTTCTATGACACTTGAAGAGCAAATGGAAATTATAGATCGTTATTATGAACAAGGTAAAAAGATAGTACGTTTACATTCTGGAGATCCATCAATTTATGGAGCTATACAAGAGCAAATGACTATTTTCGATGCCAAAGGATATGATTATTATATAGTGCCAGGAATTTCTTCATTTCAAGCAGCAGCAGCGTATTTAAAATCAGAATTTACTATTCCAGAAGTTGCGCAGACTATTATTTTAACAAGAGGAGAAGGAAATACACCAACACCAGAGCATGAAAAAATAGCTGATATGGCAAAGCTACGTGCTACAATGTGTATCTTTTTAAGTGCAGGAATTGCTAAAAAAGTACAAGGAGAATTATTAGAACATTATCCGCCAGATACACCTTTAGCTGTTTTATATAGAGTTAGTTGGAAAGACGAAGAAGTATGGACAGGAAAACTAACTGAGCTTACTCAAATTATAAAAGATAATAAGTTAACCAGAACTGTTTTAATAGTAGTTGGAGAAGCTGTTGGAGCAAGAAAAAACCGTTCTTGGTTATACGATGACAAATGGTATCATATTTTTAGAAAGAAAGCTAACCAAGGAGTTTCAACTCCTGAATCAATGGGTTTAAACCCATTGGAAAACTAGAATAGCGTAACGAACTAAATAATCTCATAAATATTCAAGGGATTTCAACCCCTTGTATAACTTATAGAATTTACCCTATTGGAATAGAAAGATGATAACTAACCAAGGAGTTTCAACACCTTGAAAAAGAATAAAATGATACTCGTTTTTGGAGGAACAACAGAAGGAAAACAAGTAGCTTCATTTTTGGATGAAGTAGGACTTCTGTATTATTATTCCACCAAAACAAAAGTACCATTCACAGGAAAAGGAATTCCGATAGATGGAGCGTTAACAAAAGAAGCATTAGAACAGTTTTGTTCAGAAAGAAAGATTACTCATATTGTAAACGCTTCACATCCTTTTGCTGAAGTATTGCATACAACAGTAGCATCAATCGTAACCAATATTCCGCTTATTCGTTTTGAACGTGAATTTACACCAAGAGTAGCTCATGAATTAGTTACTTATGTAAATTCCTTTGAAGAAGCAATTTCATATTTTCAGGAAAAAGAATATTGTTCGTTATTAGCACTTTCGGGAGTGCAAACCATTGCAAAGTTGAGTAATTACTGGAAAAACAATAAAGCCTGGTTTCGCATTTTGGATAGAGATAGCTCGAGAGCAGTAGCAAAAAAAGCCAATTTTCCATCATCACAATTACTTTATGGATACCCTCAAAATAAAGCAGAAGAAGTGTTATTACTTAAAAACATAACACCAGATGTAATATTTACCAAAGAAAGCGGTGTTAATGGAAAGTTAGATCAGAAAATATCAGCAGCAATAACTACGCAGATTCCCATTGTCATTTTAAAGAAACCTTTGTTGTCAAATAGGTATCTTTGTATAGATTCAACAAACGAATTAGCTAAGATATTTAAGGAGCAAATTGAGCGAATTACAAAAAATACCCGATAGACCTTTACGCAAAGGTTATACTACAGGAGCCTGTGCTACTGCCTGTGTAAAATCAGCTTTATTGGGATTATTGACTAAAAAAACTCAAGAAAAAGTAAGCATTACTTTGCCTATAGGAGAAACAGCTACGTTTTATATAAAAGATCCAATTATTACTGAACATGAAAGCTCTAGCACTACAATTAAAGATGCAGGAGATGATCCTGATGTAACACATCTAGCAGAAATTACGGCAACGGTAGCATTAAACAACTTTCAAGAAGTACTTTTTAAAAGAGGAGAAGGAGTAGGGTTGGTTACGTTACCCGGATTAGAAATTGAAGTAGGTGAACCTGCAATAAATCCAGTACCTAGAAAAATGATGCGCACTGTGGTACATAAATTATTAGCCGATTTTAATCTAGAAAACCATGGAGTAACGATCACAATTTCAGTAAAAGATGGAGAAAAATTAGCAAAACGAACCTTAAATAGTCGTTTAGGAATTTTACATGGGATTTCTATTTTAGGAACATCAGGAATTGTAACACCATTTTCAGCAGCATCTTATATTGCTAGTATTCAACAAGGAGTAGATGTAGCTGTAGCAAATAATGAACAAGAATTACTTATTAATTCTGGAGCAAGAAGCGAAAAAATATTACGGAAGATATTTCCAGAAGTTAACGAAACAGCATGTGTGCATTATGGAAATTGGATACAAGAAACTTTTGAAAAAATAGCAATGACTCCAGAAGTAAGCACTGTAAACATGGGGATTATGTTGGGCAAGGCGGCTAAACTAGCAAAAGGAAATCTAAATACACATAGCGGAAAAACAACTTGGGATAAACAATTTATAGCAAAATTAGCTATTGAAGCAGGATATACTAAGGAAATAGCAGAAACTATTTTGTCTTTAAACATGGCGGGACGTTTACGTGAAATATTTATTTTTGCGCAAGATGAAAGGTTTTATCAAGTGCTCTTAAAACATTGCTTTATGCATTGTCAAAAAATAGTACCTAAAGTGAAACTAAACTTATATCTAATTAATAACGACGAGACGTATATAAAATATATCGGATGAATTTAATGAACCTAACCAGACCTTTAATAGCTGGTATTTTACACTCTTTTGAAGCAGATCATATGTCTGCGGTATCTGTATTAGCTGCTGAAAATGCAGTCAATAAAAAGAAAGTAACCTTTAAAACTGTTTTTACAGCTTCACAATGGGCATTAGGACATTCGGTAACTTTATTATTATTTGGAGGTATTGCATTATTATTTAAAACAGCATTATCGGCATTTATACATAATATTTCTTTTTGGGCAGAGCTTAGTGTAGGCCCAATTATGATTTGGTTAGGAATTGTTGCCATTCGAAGAAATCATAAGATCAAAGAACAATTGGCAGATCATAAGAAGATAGAAGAGCACGAGCATGCTGCTAATAATCCAATTCATTTACATGGAAAAAGAGGAGAAGAAATAGCAATGAATCCTGTAAATAGATCGTTTTGGGTAGGAATGGTACATGGTTTAGCAGGAACAGGGGGAGCACTTACTTCAGCTTTAATTATAGGAGCAAGTACAATGTCTGAAGCAGTTTTAATTTTAATAGTAGAATCTATTGGAGTTATTTTGTCAATGGCAATATATAGTTACGTATTGATTTATGCGATGAGTCGATTTATAGAAAGAAATGTAGCTATTTTTAAATGGATGAACGGAGTTGTAGGGGCAATTTCTATAATTGTTGGTTTTTACATGATTTACAAAACAGCTTTTTAAAACTAAAATATATGAATGCTCGTTATTGCTTTCCATTTACTGCTATTATTGGTCAAGATGATTTTAAACTTTGTTTACTATTAAATTTAATAGATCCAACTATTGGAGGAGTACTAGCTACTGGCGATAAAGGAACAGGAAAAACAACAACGGTTAGAGCATTAAGTCAGTTAATGGGAGCAGCGTTTCCATTTGTAAATTTACCTATCGGTGCTACTGAAGATCGTGTATTAGGAAGTGTAAATTTAGAGGCACTCATTAATCAGAAGAAAACAATAGTAGATAAAGGACTATTGGCAAAAGCACATCAAGGTTTTTTATACATAGATGAAATTAACCTACTAAACGATTATTTAATGGATGTCTTGTTAGATGCAGCTGCATCTGGAGGGTATCATTTAGAAAGAGAAGGAACTTCTGAATGGTTAGATAGTCGATTTTGTTTGGTAGGAACTATGAATCCTGAAGAAGGAGAATTACGTCCGCAATTAAAAGACCGATTTGGATTGAGTGTGCAAATCTCAACTCCTAAAGAGATAAGCATACGAAAGAAAATAGCTTTACAACGCTTAGAATTTGATACAAATGCTGAAGGTTTTTATAAGAGTATATTACAAGAAGAAACAGCGGTAAAAACAAAAGTTCTTCATGCAAAAGAAGAACTAACAAGCATAAAAATATCAGAAGAAGTACAAGAAGCAGCTGCAAAATTAACTATAGAAGCCAATGTTGAAGGATTACGAGCTGATATTTTGTTATTAAAAACCGTTCGTGCTTATGCTTCTTTTTTAGGTGAAGCAGAAACTACGGTAGCTATGCTATACAAAATAGCTCCTTTTGTTTTAGCACATAGAAGTAGTGACTTTACACCACCAAAAGAAGAAGAGAAATCACAAGACGAAACACCAAAGAAGGAAGAAAATAAAGAGACTGAAAACATACAGCAAGAAGGTGGTACTACTTTTCAACTTCCTGAAGCTATAAAAAACGGATTGAAATTTTCAGTTTCACAAGCGTCAAAAAAAAAAGACATAACACTTCCAACGAGTAAAGAACTCAAACGAAGCCCTTATATAGCAACTGAGTCACCCAATATTTCTTTAGTAAAAACAGTTAAAAACTATGTTGTAACGCAAAAGTTTACAAAGATCTATAAACAGGTAACTAAAAAAGCAACAGCGAAAATTGTTTTTTTATTAGACACAAGTGCTTCTATGGCAGTAGATAAGCAATTAGGATATATCAAAGGAATTGTTCAAAAGACAACAACTACAAATCCATCTAAAAAAATAGAATATGCTATTGTAGCATTAGAGAACTCTTCAGCAAAAATTCTACAATACTTTACAAGCGATAGTAAACGAATAGAAAAAGTAAGTTACGAATTAAGAGCAGGAGGAAAGACAAACTTAGGTAGTGCTTTCTTAAAAGTATTCGAATTATTAAAATCGATTAATATTAAAACGGTACAATTATTTGTATTAACCGATGGGAAAGTAAATGCTGGACACGAACATCCGTTTGAATTTGCTGTAAAAAATTACAAAACTTATTTATCAAAACTATCAAATACAACGATTGTGGATACAGAAAACGGTTTTGTAAAACTAGGGAGAGCAAAACGATTAGCAGATACATTACAACTGCGTTATATACCTTTTACATCTTTATAATTATGAGTAACGCATTTTTAATTGCAGCTCCTTGGAGCAATTCAGGAAAAACAACAGTTACACTTGGATTAGCACGTTATTTTAGTAACAAGAATTATAAGGTACAAACTTTTAAATGTGGTCCAGATTATATAGATACAATTCATCATTCTAGAGCCGCCAAAAGTCCTAGTATAAACTTAGATAGTGTATTAATGTCAGATGCACATATTCAAGATGTTTTTAGGAAGTATAGTAGTGCGTCAGATATTACCATTGTAGAAGGTGTCATGGGATTGTTCGATGGTGCGGTTAAAGATCAAGGAAGCTCAGCTGAGTTAGCAAAAAAACTTGATATTCCAGTAATATTAGTCGTGAATGCCAAAGCAATGGCGTACACTATAGCACCTATTTTACACGGATTAAGAACTTTTGATCCCGAAGTAAAGATTGCAGGTGTCTTATTTAATTTTGTAAAAACTGAGTCTCATTACGCATTTTTAAAAGAAGCCTGTGAAACAGTTGGAATTCCATCATTAGGATACATTCCCCCAAATGAAGACATCAAAATACCTTCTAGACATTTAGGTTTGCATATTGAAGATAAATTTGAAGAGTTAATAGAAAAAGCAGCGGAACATGTTGGGGGGCATGCTAAAACTGAAAAACTTCTCGAACTTACTCAACGAAATACATCCAATGGGATTCATCCAATTTACCAAATAACTGAATCTTTTATTAAGAAAGAGTCAGATAAATATCTAGCCAAGGGGATGAATCCCCTTGAAAAAAGATCTCTTAAAATAGCTATTGCCAAAGATGAAGCGTTTACGTTTACTTATGTAGAAAATTTAGCCTATTTAAAACAAATAGGAGAGGTCGTTTTTTTCAGTCCGATTCACGATACAAAATTACCTGAAGCAGATATTATCTATTTAGCTGGCGGATATCCAGAGCTCTACTTAGAACAATTAAGTAAGAATGTAGAAATGAAAAAAGCTATTAAAAAAGCAGTAGATACAGGAGTGAAAATATTAGCTGAATGTGGAGGAATGATGTATTTGGGGAATCAGATTATTAATAACGAAGGAAAACCTTTTGACATGGTTGGAGTTTTTGACTTTAGTACAACCATGGAGCAAAAGAAATTACACTTAGGATACCGAAAAGTAGTATTTGAAGACGAAACACTTTTGGGACACGAATTCCATTATTCATCAATTTTAGAAGATCATTATGCTTCAATAGCAGAAGTATACACAGCAAGAGATAGAGAAATAGAAACCAAAGTATACTCCTATAAAAATGTACTTGCGAGTTACATACACTTATATTGGGGAGAAGGAAATTTTAGCTGGTTGTCTAGAACCAAGAGGATTCATCCCCTTGCAAAAGAAGCAGAAGATAAGACAGATGATGTGCACTTAACCAATGGAACTTATCCCATTGCTAAGAAAACTATTGATAGAAAAGATGATGAACAATTGAACAATGGGATGAATCCCCTTGGAGAAGAGGAAATTGAGAAGACTGTTGAGCCATACACAACCAATGGGATTTATCCCATTGAAAACTCAGTTGAAGAAGAATACTACTTCGTAACCTTTGCCACAGCAAAATCTAGAATTTCAGATCGAATGGTAAAGTTTAACACACGAAGCTTTATAAGAAATTTAGAAGCTTTAACCTTTGAACAGAGTGATATAGAAAAAATGATGGAGCTATTCAAAGAAGCCTTTAAACGATATGAAATAGATGTTGTCTGTTTTAATATTTTACCAGATCATGTACACCTTTTATTAAAAGTTGAAGATGAAAAAGAGTTAATAACTCAGATTAAAAATTTAAAAGGATATACATCATTCAGCTATCAGAGATATAAAGAATGGGAGAAAGAAGCACAGAAAGTTTGGGCACAGAAATTTCATAGAAAAAGAATCTCAAAAGTAGATAACTCTATAGAAAAGGTGACCAATTATATTAAAAACAACCATTACAAACACGAAGCACGCTGGGGAGAAGAAATGAGTACATTTATTGAGTCACTTCATTCCCAAGAAGAAGAAAAGTAACCAAAGGGATTCATCCCTTTGTAAAATGAAAGAGGTAGTTCTAAATTGGACTAAAAACCAAGGAGATTTATCCCCTTGAAAAAGAAACGATTTTCAAAAAGACAAGACCAAAGGGATTTATCCCTTTGTAAAGAAAGGTAATTATCGAAAAAGTCTAAGACCAAGAGGATTCATTCCTTTTAAAAAGAAACGGTTTCGAAAAAAACTAAAACCAAGGGGATTCATCCCCTTGACAGTAAGCAGGGATTCATTCCCTTACATAAAAACAAAACTATGCATTTAATAGCTACAATACCAGGAGGGTGGAATCCAGATGATGACGGAGTATTTTACATAGAACAAAAACCAGGAGATATCGTTTTTTTAAGTGCGGGCGATACAGAAATACATACCGTAAACGAAGCCTATAAAACGTTATACGACCAAGAAGGGGAGAAGCTACCAAGTTTACGTATGACCAATTTGGTGTATCTAAAACAAGAACTGACGATAGATAACTATTTAGAAGATGTTTTAGAACAAGCCAAAGTTATTGTTTGTAGCCTTTTAGGAGGAATTAGCTATTATAAATATTTAGTAGAATCGTTAGTGGAATTGCAAGAAGAAACTAACTGCGTCTTGTTGTTTATTCCTGCGCATGAACCCGATTATGAATTAATGAAGTTGTCCTCTGTACCATTGCAAACAGTACATCATTGCCGACAATATTTACAACAAGGAGGAAAAACCAATGCCGTTAATTTTTTAAACTACATCCGTAAAAACTTCTTTAACCAAACAGTTGAGGTAGCAACAGCTGAAGATATAGAAGATTTATTTTTATATACGTTTGACAAAGGAATTGTAACACAAGAAGAACTGGATGCAAGTATAGACAAGGAGAAACCAACGGCTATTTTATTAGCATACAGAACACATTTTTTAGCAAACAACTTAGAGCCTTTACAAGTATTAAGTGAAGCTTTGGTAACACAAGAAATCAATCCTGTAGTTGCTTTTGCAAATAACTTAAGAGATCCAGATACATTGGTCAATCTTGAAAAATTGATGACCAACTCCGGCAATAGAAAAATTGCAGCGATGATTAATACAACTGGATTTACAATTAAATCATCTGATACCACAGACTTTATCTTTGATAGACTAGGAATTCCAGTATTGCAAGCCATTTTTTCTACTACAAACAAAACAGTCTGGGAAGAAGGAATGTTTGGATTACCACCTACGGATATTGCTATGAATGTAGCTTTACCAGAAATTGATGGAAGAATTATTGGAAGAGCCGTTTCTTTTAAAAAGGAAATAGAAAAAGACGAACTAACAGATAGTACTATTGTAAAATACGAAGCCCATAAACCAGCATGCGAATTTATGGCGCGATTGGCAAAAAACTGGATTTCGTTGCAAGAAAAGAAGAATGAAGAGAAACGAGTAGCTGTTATTTTACCAAACTATCCGAATAAAGACAGTCGATTGGCCAACGGAGTAGGCTTAGATACACCAGCAAGTTGTACTGTATTATTACAAGCATTACAAGAAGCGAATTATACTCTAGGAGAACAACTACCAACTTCGGGAACAGAACTCATGTACTGGATCACGCAAGCAACAACCAATGATACAAGCACCACGCAAACCAGACCACATGCAATTCTATATCGTTTAGAAGATTTTAATAAACGATTTGCATCTATTTCAGAAAAACTACAAGAGAAAATAGTAGCACAGTGGGGAACACCAGGTAACGATCCGTATTTTACCGAAGAAGGATTTATTGTATCAGGATTTTTATTGGGAAATATCTTTGTGAGTATTCAACCCTCAAGAGGATATAACCAAGATCCGCAAGCAATTTATCACTCGCCAGATTTAGCTCCCACATATCAATATTTAGCCTATTATTTCTGGTTACAAGATACGTATCAAGCAGATGCAGTCATTCATTTAGGAAAGCACGGAAACTTAGAATGGCTACCAGGAAAAAGTGTGTCTTTAGACCCAGAAACTTGTTTTCCAGCCATGTTGTTTGATGCATTGCCTCACTTTTATCCGTTTATAATCAACGATCCTGGAGAAGGAACACAAGCCAAAAGAAGGAATCAAGCGGTAATTATAGATCATTTAATTCCACCGATGACTCGTGCTGAAAGTTATGGGAGTTTAATGAAATTAGAACATTTAGTAGATGAATATTATGAAGCATCAAATTTAGATCCAAAACGTTCTAAAGTTCTAGAAGAAGAAATAGCCAATTTGGTAAAAGAAACACAGTTAAATGTTGATTTAGGAATTATTTCTGACGACGTAGATGAATTGCTAGTAAAACTAGACGGATATTTATGTGAATTAAAAGAAGCACAAATACGCGATGGCTTGCATATTTTTGGAAAAGCACCCGTAGATGAGCAATTGATAGACTTGTTAATTGCTTTGCACAGAATGCCAACTTATGAACAAAAAGGAATCACGCAAGTATTAGCAGAAGATTTTGGGATTGAAGAGAATATTTTAGCTTTAGATTATGCTGAAAAGTTAACACAACATATTGAAGGAAAAGACTGTAAAACGGTTGGACAAGTAGTTGAACAATTAGAACATGTAGCAAAACAACAGTTAATACAATTTTTAGAAGAAGATGTGTTGTCAACTTCGTATCCAAAACTGAATGAAGTACTAACAATTATAAAACAAAAAACCTTAGTTGCTGTACATAATACTACCGAAGAAATTACAAATTTATTATCAGGACTCAACGGACATTATGTGCCTTCTGGGCCGTCGGGTGCGCCAACAAGAGGGCGTGTAGATTTGTTACCTACAGGGCGTAATTTTTATTCGGTAGATGTACGTACCATTCCTACGGAAACTGCTTTCCGATTAGGAGAGAAAAGCGCACAACTCATTATAGATCGTTATATCCAAGAACATGGTGATTATCCTGAAACGATTGGAATTTCGGTATGGGGAACATCTACCATGCGAACGGGTGGAGACGATATAGCACAGGCATTTGCTTTAATGGGGGTAAAACCTATTTGGAAAAATGCCAACCGAAGAGTAAGCGATTTTGAAGTGATTCCGTTATTAAAATTACAACGACCAAGAGTAGATGTAACCTTACGAATCTCTGGATTTTTTAGAGATGCTTTTCCCGATGTCATTAATTTATTTAATACCGCAGTAGCTAGAGTTGCTGAGTTAGACGAATCTTTAGAAGAAAACCCAATTCGCAAACGTTTTTTAGCAGAAAGTAAAGATTGGGAAGCTAAAGGTTTAGATGTAGAAGAAGCAAAACAACGTGCATTATACCGAGTGTTTGGTTCTAAACCAGGAGCTTATGGAGCAGGTTTACAAGCGGTAATAGATGAAAAGAACTGGGAAACCCAAGAAGATTTAGCCAAAGTATATATCAATTGGAGTGGCTATGCGTATGGAACTTCAAAGAAAGGAGTTTCTGCACACGAATCTTTTACGCATCGTTTACAAGCCATGCAAATTGTAATGCACAACCAAGACAATAGAGAACACGATATTTTAGATAGTGACGATTATTACCAATTTCAAGGAGGTTTGGCTAATGCCGTAGCTACCGTAAGAGGAAGCGAAGCTGAGGTGTATTTTGGAGATCACTCTCGACCAGAAACACCAAAAGTTAAAACCTTAAAAGAAGAATTGTTAAAAGTGTATCGTTCTCGTGTTGTAAATCCAAAATGGATTGCAGGAGTGCAACGCCATGGATACAAAGGCGCTTTTGAAATGGCGGCAACGTTAGATTATCTATTTGCTTATGATGCCACTACGAATTTAATAGATGATTTTATGTACGAAGGCATTACAGAAAGTTATTTATTAGATGAAAAAAACAAAGCCTTTATCAAAAAAAACAATCCTTGGGCTTTAAAAGACATGAGCGAACGTTTACTCGAAGCCATTCAAAGAGGCATGTGGCAAGATCCTTCTGACGAAATTAAACAACAATTAGAAGAGTTGTATTTAGAAGGCGAGGGGATTGTGGAGTAAGGTTTTTGGCTAGTTATCGATAGTTCTGCTGAGCAAATCCGAAGCACAATTTTAGGTTGTTAGCACTTTGTAAAATCACTCGAACTGTGACAAAAAAACTTATCCAAGATTCACATTAAATAAGAAGAAAAAAAATACAGTTTTTATAAGATACTGTTAGATACAATTACTAAATGAACAGAAATTTAAAAAAAATAGCTATAGGGTTTGGATTAGTTTTTTCAATCCTTTTCGTTTATGAAAGATATTTCTTAACCAAATGGTATGATCTGAAAATGGGAAATATAGAAGTAGAGGTAATGTCAGATGAATGTGAGACTTGTTTTTCGGATTGGCCTATAGATCATACGATATGGATTAATTCTGAGGGAGGAATTAGTGAAACGTTTGAATTATACACAGAAGGCCCTCGTTTGGAGTTTGGATTTAATGAAGACAATTCTGAGTTAGTAATTAACTGCCCAGGTTTTTCGAATTTATTTATTGATGTCAAAAAAATGAAAGAAATAGATGTATCATATGTAGATAGAGATACTAAATTGGAAGAATATAAAATTCAATGGATTATAACTAGAAGTAAACAACTAGTACAATTAGATTCTTTAAGATTACCAGATAAAAACTGGGATTAAATAATAAAAAACACTTAATACTGTCAACAAAATAGGGCTCAGCAATAATGAAATTGATTATTACTTATAAACTCTCTCAGATCATTGATTTGGTATAGTTTCTAAGGTCAAAGTTTTGTTCCGCGTGGCTCGATGACGGTTTCTAAGTCTAAAGTTTTGTTCCGCGGAGTTCGCTGATGGTTTCTACGGTCAAAGTTTTGTTCCGCGTGGTTCGCTGACGATTTCTACGGTCAAAGTTTTGTTCCGCGGAGTTCGCTGATGGTTTCTACAGTCAAAGTTTTGTTCCGCGTGTGTCGCTGATGGTTCTGCAATAGAACAATGACATCAGCACAGTTCGTTGATGGTTTCTAAAGTCGAAGTAAAATTTTACGCCGTTAACACTTTGTAAAATTACTCGAACCGATAAAAAAAAGCGACCTCTGAATCAAAATTTTAAAAATCAAGGAAGCAGTGTTGGCTGAAAGATAAAAAGCTGTTTGAGCGTTAGCGAAATCGTAAGATTCATGAACTCATTAATGTAAAAATATAAGCATAAGCAAAGTGAATAATTCTTTTTATCAGCGGAAGGTTCCGTAGTATTTTCTTAAATTTTTATTCGAAGTCTTGATTTTTGTTTTCCTGTACTGAGTTTATCGAAGTGTTTTCATCAAGGAAAAGAAAGAGGAGTTAATTATTATTTTTTACTCTATTAACTTTTTAGAGCAATCGATCATAAAATCACTTTAGCAAAGAGAAAATTCACCTAAAGATTCACATTAAACCATACCCCAAACCATTATAATGTGCTCTAAGTGTATTCTGAACCTCGTAGAAGGAACACGAAAAACTTCCACTATATTAGGTTTTTTAGGAAGAACACTTTTAATGTATAAGGCCTTCCAGAAAATAATATATCAAACTCATATAAACTACTTTGTTTTACGGTAACTCGTATTAATTTTATACAGTATTTTGTATATTCAAACCTAGAAAAACTGAAAAAGAGTAGTCCCCCTAGCTGTTCCTTTTATTTTTCACCAATAGAATGTATTAAAATTTTAAAAATGTGTTTATACGCTTGTTTTTGTAGTATAAAGGCAACAAAAAAGAATATATAAATAAGTTGGCAAACATTTAAAAATCGATGATTAAAAAGATAATTTGCGTTTGGGTTGGAACTTTTGAATCTGAAGACAAACTCTACAAAAACTACTTGAATTTTAATTATGAAAACGATGACGAACCTGAATCGGAATTCGCAAAAGATTCTGGGTTAGAATTTTATGATGAAGATTTTATGGAAAGCTGGTGGTTTAACAAACTGGAATTAAATAAACTGACTGAATATAAAGATGACTTACTCGACTCTGAATATTTTTTCGATGAACTTATTGCGGAATTAAAAAACAGAAACTTAACTAATCGGAATTCGATTTCATTCTTGTTTGGAGAAAATGGAGAACATTCAACAAATGAAATGTTATTTAAATACAATGGAATGGAATCTAATGGTAAACCAATTGAATTTGTTTTCCGAAAAGAATACGAATTGAAATAAAAACGATTTGCCAACAACGTGTATAATTAATTACTTCTGAATTTCCTAAACGGAAATTCCTAACAATTAATTATCTTAGGCACTAATCGGAAAATGACTCGCGTCCTTTTCCGTAACTAATCATACACAAACACGTTGTGCATAATTATGACCAAAACACCGAATGGAAGAAAATAACCCAAAAGTATTTATAAGTTATAGTCACGATAGTAAGGAACATCAAGACAGAGTACTTGAACTATCGAATAAGTTAAGAAGTGAAGGTATCGACTGTTCTCTTGACCAATATGAAGACTCACCACCAGAAGGTTGGCCAAAATGGATGGACAGAAATGTAAAAAACTCTGACTTCATTTTAGTTGTCTGTACAGAAACCTATTATAAACGAGTTGATGGAACAGACGAAAAAGGAAATGGCATAAAATGGGAAAGTACTCTAATTTACCAACAGCTTTATAACGCAGGAACAAACAATACTAAATTCATTCCTGTCATTTTTAAAGATGGAGAATTTAAGTATATACCAGAGCCATTACAGGGTTCTACCTTTTATAATGTTGACGACAGTGATGAATACGAAAAGTTATATTGGAGATTAAGAGGTGTTAAAGCTACAAAACCCGAGTTAGGAAAATTAAGAGAGCTGCCTGAAAAGCCACGAAAAACTCTATTCATTTCGGGATTAATCGACCAGGAAAAATGGGATGATGCAAAATGGCAGGCGGGAGTTGCTTATTTATATTCAGCCGAGGGAGATTTACCACCAGTAATTACCGTTCTATTTAAAAACTTGGATTTAGGAAAAGAAATTTTTGAAGAAATAATTGAAAAAACTGGTGTAGAGGACAAAACCGAAAGGTTAAGAGTTTCGATTGTTGAAGGAGAAGTTCCTAATCAGGAATATGGTTACTTTGTAGTAATTGGTGAAAACGTGGAGTCGACAAATAATCTCATATCAAAACTTCCTGAAAATAAAGATATTCAATATGTAGGAATCAATCAGCGAATTCACAGAATGAAACCAAATAAAGGTTTAGACAATCTTTCCAATTTCAAAAGGGAAGTCGAAAAACACGGTTGCTATTATATTGCACCAGCTAAACAAATTAAAGACCCTGAAAAAGGAATTGGATATAAAATTGAAATGGACTACAAAATTTTGAAAAGAAAAATCGAATTCAGGGAATATGACGAAATTCCTGATAAAAATGATCCAGACAGCATTTTGAAATCTGAAGGAGTTCTAAAACACAAATTTTGAAAATAACTAAGTACAACAAAGGCTATAAGTAATTGCTTGTTCTCACTTGCTTCTGAAAATCATTGTGGATTTTCAGCTTGTTGTGTACTTGCAAAGTTAAGTACTAAACCACGCAACTACTCATAGCCGAGACCGTTAGTTGCAATATTAAAAAATGATAGATAAACTAAAAGAAGCATATAATTCAATTAAAGATTGGTTTTGGGCTCTTCCTGTTTGGAAACGAGCAATTTTCTCATCGATAATTGGTGCTTTTGGTGGCTCGTCAATGATTGGTTTTTTTAATAAATATGCATTGTATTATTATTCTGTTTGTCAAGATTTTAGGGTCCAGATTGAAGGTGTTGAATATATAAATCTTGCTATAACAATAATTTCATTTGCATTTATTATTATTTCGATTGCTGGAACAATCTTAATCTATAGTATTTTAAAACTTTTATCGAACTTTTTCACATATCTAGTAGCACGAAAAGACAATTCAGAGCGTAAAAAGAAATTATCAAGGTCTTTTATTACTATTATCTCTATTGTAACAAGTTTACTTACAGTTGGATCTGCCCTTACCGACGTATTTCGATCAACCGAAATGTTTTCTGGTAAGCTCAGAATCCCTACTCAACTATTGGGAGTATTATTGATAATATTTACGATTATTTGGATTGGCTACATATTTGCTAAAAGTGATTCTGGACGAAAAGTTTTTACGCTAGTAATAGTGATTCTTGGCATTTCAACAGTTACTGCTTCATTATTTAACCAAGGTGTATATAAAACATTTCTAAAAACGATCAAATATGGTGGAGAACTACCTATTGAAATTGAATATAGGAAAGCTAATAGTACTTCTGCAAACTTAGATGGTATGCTGATGATAAAAACAAACAATAGCTTAATCCTTAAAAACAAAAGTACTGGTAATATTGAAGAAATTCCTATTGAAAGAGTTTCAAAAGTGATTTATAACAAATAAAGCCAGCTAGTACCGTGTATAATTAATTGTGGCTAAATTTCCTCTCCAGAAATTGAATCTTATTAATTATCTTTCCGAAACAATGTAAAAAGTCATACACAAATTCGTTGGGAGTAATTAAAGAAATCTATAAAACAAGATGAATGAACCAATACCCAAATTAGAACCATTATCGGATAATCTTAAAGACTTGGATATTGGTGAATTTTTAAAGTCAAGAGAATTTAAACGTTATTGCATTAAAGCTGGATTAGATGGTTATTGGAGAGATTTATATAATCACGTTAAAAATAATCGTACATATTTATCACTTGGTATGGATCATGAAAAATATGATTCAATTGATGCTTTAAATTTATTATTAAATAATCTTTATCAAGATTACAATAATCAATTCTACAATTTTATAAAAGACTTCTTGTACGCATTTTCAAATTGGACAAATGAAACATTGAATCTAAGAAAAATAGTTGAAGATTTAGAATTATTAAATTGTCCAAAAGAAATACTTGAAGTTGTATCAAATTTAGATAATTTCAACACAAATGCAGTTCCAAAATCTGATATTCCAGATATAGTAGATAATGCGAGAAAGCTAGAAGAATCTCTTGAAAAAATGGACGGTTCAATTAGAAACAATGAATTTAATCTGACTTTAACATATGCCTATTCCTGTCTAGAAGGTATTTTTAAGGCATATGTAGAAAACAAACAATTACCGGAGAGTAGTGAGACTGAATTATCTAAACTCTCTAAAGCGGTAAAAACAAATTTAAAACAACATTTTGAAGAAAATGGCAAAAAGTACCCTGAACAAATGTTGAATTTAATTAGTACAATAACTAATGCAGTATCTAATGCAAGAAATAATTTTAGTGAATCTCATTTTGATAAAAATTCTGATAAGTGGTTGGCTGAATTTGCAAGAGATTGTGTTAATTCAATTGGAAGGTTAATATTGAAATTTGTTGAGTGATTTAACTCTTCAAAAGCTCACTAATTGACATATCTAATCCATCAGCAATTTTTATTAGAGTAAGTAAACGTGGGTTTGTTCTACCTTTTTCAATCATATACAATTGAGTTCTACCAATTTCACAATCAAAAGCAAATGACTTTTGGTCAATCTCCTTTTCTTCTCTTAATTGCTTGATTTTAGTACCTAGTTTTTGAAAATATTTAGATTCTTTCGTGTTCACTATACCGAATTTCGATAAAATATTTATATCTTGTGTTCGTAATAACGAACAGTGCTTCAGTGAGTCGATTTAGAAAACTTAAAATCTATAAAAAACACCAGTCTCGTGATTGGAGTGAATATGCTATTGTTCCTGAGATTCGACTTGAGGGGAAATGGTTAAAAGAACTTGGATTTGAAATTGGAAAAGAAATAGAAATTAAGCAGCAAAAAAATAAATTAACTATTACACTGATTGATAAAAAGGAGAAAAATTATATTGATTAAGGTTTTTAGTATAAAAATAATTCAAAGTGAAAGTCTTATCTTTTAAAAAAGATTCACATCAAATAAAACTAACAATTACTCCAAAGGGTTTAAACCCCTTGGAAATCTTACTAGATCCCTAATATCTTTTTAATTGTATTTCCAATACCACCTTTCTTATCACCAGGTTTTTCGTCTTCTTCAAACAAAATTCCTTTTACATTTAAATGATGTCCTATTTGTTCTTGTCCTACATACTCTTCAAAACCAACTACTTGTTTTCGGTATTTACATAGCTGACAGTTCATATTAGCCACACCGTTTTTAGCTTCTTCTAATCGCTCATCAAAAGCTTTCAAAATTAACTCGTCGGTACCAAAAGGATCGGTATATACATATTCATTTTCAGAAATTTCGTTCCTGTCTTTTACAGCGTCATAAATACGCTCTAACAATACACCTGTAAAAAAGAAAAACGGAATAACAATAGTACGTTTAAAACCTAATTTATCTACCATGGCTAAACTTTTTTTAATATTAGGATAAGCCGTACCACTATATCCTACGGTAGCAAAACCAAAACCAAGACCTTCCCATAACATATTGGTTAGTTTAGCAACATCGCTATTAGCATCAGGATCTGTAGTTCCTCTACCCACAACAACCAAACAAGTTTCTTTACGATCTATAGGCGAAAGTTGCGCTTCCGTTTCTTCAATACGTTTTACAGATAAATCTAATAAGAACGAACTTACACCAATATGTTTTGCCATAGAAATAGTTAAATCATCGTGATAAGTTTGTAAGGTGTTTAGCTCAAAAGGAATATCATTTTTAGCATGCGAACCTGCAAATAAAATAATAGGCAAGGCATATATTTTTCGTACACCATTTAAGTACATACGCTCAACAGCAGCCTCATAGGTAGGATGATTAAACTCTAAAAAACCGTAATCTACTTCATACGTATCTTGATAACGTTCTTTTAAAATACTAACCAATCGTTTAAACGATGTAACGGCAGCTTCTCTTCTAGAACCATGTCCGCATAATAAAATTCCTTCTTTCATCTATCTTGTATTTTATTTTAATGTATTGGTGTAGCCCCGATAATAAAAACTACGGGCATTGCCATATCGCTTTTGGCTATTTCAGTTTCTATAGTTCCTAAACTAGCGGTAATAATTTCCTGTTTTTCTCTAGAAACATTAGAAATGGCATTTACAGGAATGGTTTCGTCTTTACAAACTTCTAACAATTTAGGAACAATTCTGTGTAAACTTTTTAAGCCCATATAAATAGAAATGGTATTGCCTGCTTTTAACATGTGCGCAATTCCATTAAGTTGTTCAAAAGAATAATCTGCTGTATGTGCGGTGCAGATTAACATGGCATTGGAATGGTTGCGTTCTGTAATAGGAATGTTCAAGGTATTTGCCGCAGCAATAGCTGCTGTAATTCCCGGTATAACTTCAAAAGGTAATTGATGTGCTGTTAAATAACGTGCCTCTTCCGCAGCTCTTCCATAAATATAAGGATCGCCCGATTTTAAACGGACTACTTTTTTTCCTGCTAAATACTGTTCGTGCAATAACTGATTGATGCGATCTTGTCGGCTAATTTGATCTGATTTATCTCCAAACTTTCTACCTACATATATTTTTTCAGCCTGTGCATTAATGGCTAAAATTTCAGGAGATACCAAGTTATCGTGTAAAATAACATCAGCATCAGTAATAAACTTGTGTGCTTTTACAGTAAGTAATTCTGGATCTCCAGGGCCAGCTCCTATAATAGTTATTGTATGCATTTATGTAACAAGCGTTAAAGGATCAGGGTACTTATAGGTATAGTTTAATAAAGTCTTACTTTTTGTATTCGATATCTTTTTAAACTGAACAGTATCAGATTTTTTAAACTGAGGCGGTACCAAACCTACCTTTTCGGCGGCTAAGATATAAAATGTTTCTCGTAACGGATGCTCATCTGCACAACCATTAATAATGGTTCCCCATGCATTTTGAGTGATAATAGCATTGATCAACCCAATACAATCGTCTTGATGAATAACATTGATTGGAGCTTTGCCATTGGCCACTTCTTTTTTCTTAGCTAAAAAACGACCAGGAACTCTATCGTAACCAATCAATCCAGCCAAACGAAGTATCGTAAGATTTTCTTTTAGGTGCGATTGTAATAGTTGTTCAACAGCTAAAACTGCTTTTCCAGATTCTTTTTCAGGATGATTTTCAATCGCTTCAGTTACCCAATCATTCGTGTTTTGATATACAGAAGTAGAACTTACAAAAATTACTTTCTGTGTTGATTGTATATACGGTAAAAGTGCATTGATCTGTTCTTGATAAATAGTAACGATGTCTGGAATGCGTTTAGGAGGAAAGTTGATAACAATGATTTCGCTATCGTTTACAAAATCCTTTAGTATTTCTTCGTGATTCTTTTCTCCTAATCTAAAGACATAAGGTTGAATAGCAGCATCTTTTAAAATCGGCTCTTTTTCCTTAGAAGTTGTAGAGCCTTTTATATGATATCCTTTGGTAATAAGGTGTTTGGCTAAGGGAAAACCTAGCCATCCACATCCTAATATGCTAATTTGTTTATTGTTCAAGAGACACAACTATTTTAGGGTTTTTACTATCCATACTTAAATAAATACTAAGAATGTATTCCCAAAGTGCATTGTTACTTTTAGGAATGCTCAATAATACTAAAAACTTTCCTTTTCTGTTCTTTAAACGAATATGTGCGATGTAATCCGCATCTTTTTGTGTCCAAATAACTTCTGCAACCCCAACTTTTCGATCAATTATTTCTTGTGCAACTTCTTTTTCCATGGTCTTTGTAATTGGGCCAATGGCTAAAGTTAGATCTACTTCTGAATCACTTACCACAATATCAAAAGTATCGGTATAGGTTACTTTGTGTGATTCAGTTACTACTTGTGTACTTTGGTTTGGGAAAGTAACTTGTATTTGTGAAGGTGTTTCAAAAAGCTTTTTAAATAAAGGATATAAAAACTGATCTGAAGCTGGAGCTCTTGCAACTAAAACCTCACCATATTCAGCATCATTTTTTTCAGTAAAAACAACTGGTTTTACAGTTCTTTCATTATCAGATACTAAACTCTCATCACCATCTTTATATAACAAATAGGATTCAACAGGTTGGTTGGTTGTTGTATGCGCATCTATAATTTCAACTGCTTTTTCTGGAGTTAGGTTCTTATACCAGAAATTACCAGGTTGTACAATCCAAGTGGGAGCATCTTCACAACGTCCATTGCATCGTGTTCTAATAGAATGTGTGGTATCCCAAAGTCCTTCGTTTCTTAAATGTGCTCTTGCTTCCCTAACAGCCATTTCGCTTTTTGCTTTTTTGCAAGAACCTCCATCGCAAAATAAAAAGGTAGTTGTAGCTTTTGCTATGTTTTTCCCCATGTGTTACAACGATTTATGATTGAGTTTTTTAGTTTTTTTCTGTTGATGTTTTTTCTTTTTCCATTTTCTTTTTAAAAATCGATAGCCTAAAACAGTTCCGGTAAAACTAACAATAGTACCACCTATTAATAAGATAAACAGTGTAATATCCCAAAGTGGTCTATTCCATGCTAAGAAGGAAAAGTCTAAGCTATGCAAGCCATGATATATCCAACGTTGAATTCTATTTTTAGTAGCACACTTATAAAGAACTTTAGTGGTTTTAGGGTTTATATAATAACTTACATCGTTACTAGTATTTACCCGTATTACAGGCAGTTCTTTAGTGTTATGTCTACTATAATAATAGTTGTCGTACGAATCGAGTAAATTTACACTTTTAATAGGATTGTTTATGTTAAAAGATTGAACAGTAGCTGCATAATTTTCAACGGAAGGAAGTGTATTTGGTTGATTTAAATTGTAAAGTTCAGAAGCTACTGAGGTGTATACAATAGCAAAAGTCTCTTTATTAAACAATGTAAAACTACTTTCTTGGATGGATGTATGCTTTGTTTGATCTAAAAAGTTATTCCATATTTCAGGAGAAATATCAGACAATACCAAACTTCCTTTTTGCCATTGTTGTAGTTCGTGTTTGTTTAAACTCGTACTTGGTGTCCAGCTAAACGGCGTCATACTCATCCATCCACTAAATATCCAAGTACACACAAAAGTTCCGAAAAACAAACCAAAGTAATAATGGAAGTTATACCATTTATTTTTAAAACGCTTGAATTTCGCTTTTGGCTTCTTTTTATATCGAACAATTCCAGTAATAATTCCTGTAAGCACCATAAGAAATCCAAGTCCAGATAACCATACGATTACTTGAAACCATAAGGTATTGTGAATTCGGATGTCTTTAAAATAAATCCAATGAGGAATAGCACCTAACCACGACCAAAATCTTTCAGAAACAGTATTGGTTGCTAAAACTTCTCCTGTAACAGAAGAGAGATATGCATAGGTTTTATCTGGATTTTGAAATGTGATTTTATAAATAGGGATGTGCTTTAGAAAACGCGTTCTAGGAATCCATTGATCTAATTCTGCGATAGCAGTTACTTGTGCAGACGTATTAATTTTTAAATTTTCTTTAGCAATGGCTAACGCTTTTGTTTCAGAAATATCAACAGGATTTCCCGTGTCTGCATAGTTAGATACTAATTTTCCAGAAGGTGTTATTGCATGAAATACAGGTTTACCTAATTGAAAGTTAAGCGTAAGACTGTGAATACTATCTATCGCATTGTTTTTAAATACTTCTTTAGGACTCAAAATGCTATCTATTTGCTCAGAAGGAAGCATCGCTCTTTGTTGGCTTTTACTTAAAAACGGAAATGTATGATACATCATAACAAAACCAGATAAAAACCAAATAAGAAAGAGTACACTAAAAAAGGTACCTAGCCAATGATGTAAAGAAATTATTTTTTTGATCATAAAAAGAATTAGGCTAAAAACGATGCTATAACGTCATTACAAACGGAGTTTACGAAGTGAAGTAATCTTTTGATCGATATATAGATTGCTTCTTTACACTGAGTTTTAATCGCAATGACGTATAAATAATATTCGCTGATAGATTGTTTCTTAGCGCTTTCAATGTTTTTAAAATGTATAACTAATATTTACTTTATAATTTCTTCCTTGTCCTACAAAAAACTGATTTCCGTAAATAGCATCTGTAAAATACAGTTCGTCTGTTATATTGTTTAGATTAAATCCAACTCTTATTTTCTTAGCTTGGTAGTATATGGTTCCGTCTAAAGTAGTATAAGCAGGGAGTTCGAAGGTATTGGCAGAATTAGTGTAATTACTTCCTACATAGTTTCCTCCGAGTCCAATTCCTAGACCTTTTAATGTTGGTGTTTGAAAATCGTAGTTAACCCAAAAGTGGGCAGAATTTTTAGGAGCAAAACGAAGTTGGTTTCCTGGAGCAATTGTTTGAAGAGTTTCACTATAAGATCGTACTTTGGCATCTACAAAAGCATATCCTGTTTTTACATATAATCCTTTAAGTGGTTGCGATTCAATATCAATTTCAAACCCTTTAGAATCTGCTTCTCCAATTTGCTGAAAATCGTTTACATTAGTTCTTTCTACAATATTGTTTTTTAGCATATAATACGTAGAAACCGTTGCTGCAAATAGATGGTTTTTCTGAAATTTAAAACCTCCTTCAATTTGATATCCTTTTTCAGGATCGAAAATTGTACCGTCTGGCGCAATTCTTCTAGAAGGTTTGAAATAGTTTGAGTAAGAACCAAAAATACTTAGTGCGTTTTTAATGGGCTGATATACTAAACCAGCTCTATACGTAAATGCATCTGAAGGAATATTTGTTCGATCGCCATTGGTAATAATATTTCGATCATTATCAATCATATCTCGGTAATATGTACCATCAAAAATGTCGTAGCGTAATCCAACCAAAGCTTTGAATTTATCTGAAAACTCTAACCAATCTTGTACATAAAAACCACTAACGGTTTCATTGGTAACATCCACTCTTTCATCTACGGGTTCTATATGCCCTTGGTTTAAAATAGGATTTTGAATAGCAATTGTTGTAAAAGTCCCTGGCCCTATAACACTTCCTCTAAATGTTTTACGATCTAAATAACTGAACGAGTTTCCTACAAGGATTTTATGTTTGATACTTCCTGTAGTGGTAGTGTAACTTAGATCTAATTGATTTTGAATTGTTTTTGTTTGATGATTAAAATAAAACGGAAAATCTCTTCTAAGAGAATCTTTTGTGCTGTTGAATACTAAAAGTTCTGTAGATAAATAATCGATATCATCGTCTGAATACGAAAGATGGTTGGTCAATTTAAAATTTGCATTGAATTCGTGTGTATATTTTAATTGAAAATCGAATCGTTTGTGTTTTAAATAATCTTGTGGATCGTTATATCTCGTTTCAGGATTCATTCCAGGAACTAAAGAACCATCATCATCTACAGGAATTCCTGTATCAGTATCATATGTGTCGTTATTAGCTTGCGCGTAAAACTCAAAGATATCTTTATCTGTAGGCGTATATTCAAAAGTAATAGAACCGTTATTAGTTGCTACACCATAGTCTCTCCACCCATTGGTACGCGTCATTCCAAAATCTGTCCTATATCTCAACTTCTCAGAGATAGCACCTCCAAATCCAGCAGATAAATTGTAGGTATCAAAACTACCATAAGAAGCACTAAAACCACCTTGATCGTTTGCTGTTGGCTTTTTTCTTACAATATTAATAATTCCACCTAAAGTAGAATGACCATACAATACACTCGCAGGGCCTTTTAAGACTTCAATTCGTTCTACATTGGCCAAGTTAGTAGTAGGAGCACTGGTAGAAATATTATGTCTTTCATCTCTAACCCCATCGATTAACAATACAAAATTGTTAAATCCACGAATTCTAAATGTTTGGAAACCACCGTATCTATTTATAGGACGTACTCCAGTAGCACTTTTAACTGCGTCGCCTAAATCGGTAACATTACGAAGTTGTATCAATTTAGAATCTACACTGTTAGTCGTAATAGGAGCGTCTATATCTTTAACAGGTAATTTACCTACATTCAATACTTGGTCTTTTAACTTTTTTTGTTTTGAAGTAATGGTAACTTCATCTAAAGCAATGTCTTGTTTTTGTAGAAAAACTAGAAGAGGTTGTTTTGCATTGTTGTTACTAATATTTTTTTGAAGTGTTTGGTAGCCAACTTTCGAAAATCGTAGCGTTGTATAATTTTCTGGAAGTGTAATGGTGTAGTTACCATTAGCATTAGTAGTTGTTCCTTTAGTTAAATTTTGAATGATAATTGAAACATCAGGAATACTTTTGCCCGTTTTAGCGTCTTTTACTGTTCCTGTAATAGTAGTGTTAGATTGTGCTATAGCAAAATTAGCTAATAACAAAAACACACTGCATAATACTAATCTTTTCATTATAAAGAAAATAAGTTTTGTGCAGGTAATTTGTAGAAAATACTACGGATGTGTAGTTTAAATTTTCCAACCCTTTACCCGAGAGTTATTAATTAATGTAATGATTTGAGGCAGGTCTCCTGACTTGGTTCCAACGGTATCGCCTTCCCACTTATTAAAAAGCAGTGGCATATTGATATGTTGTTTTTAATGAACCTTACAGTTGCGGGAACAGTTTTGGATTTGCACCAAATTCCCTTTTAATTTTTACTGTCATAAAAAACCAAAAATCAGCGGCAAATGTACTGTTTTTTATTTTAGAGTAGTTGTAATGAAATCTAAACGTTGTTCAACTGTAGTTTTAGGAACGAACACTATGGTAAACCCTAGCTCCTTGTAAGTATTTAAAAGTAACCGTTCTAATTGTTGTACTTCTTCAAAAGATTGTAAACGTTGTGGATCTTGTATATAAATCTCTTTCCAAAGTGGACAAAAGAAGACGGTATTATGATATGGTTTTTGATAATTGAATTGTAAGAAACAATTAGCAATAGGTTGCTGTTTTAACTGTAAATAAGCAATATTATCGGCTAAACCTCTATCTACAAAAGCATGTTGTTTTATGGGAGTTTCGAGATTCTTAAGTGTTTGTTGATATACTAATTTTGTAAATCCAGTAACATCTTCCCAAGGAGTTTTATTTCCATTTGTTTGCTGCTGAACACGAATTACTTTTCTAGATACTTCCTCAAATACAATATGTCCGTTTTGTTCTAATGCGTTTATAAGAGTTGTTTTTCCTGTACTCGGTGCGCCTGTGATGATGTATCTTTTCATATATCTATATCACAAGCAAAAATAATAAAGCAAGCTACTTAGTACAAGAAAGAAAAATGTAGTAGCATGGTTTATTTTGGCAACGGTAGAAAAATGATCATTTGCTATTTGTCTATTGTGTTCTCCAATAAAAGGTTTGTCTACCAATTTTCCATGGTAATAATTAGGACCTCCAAATCTACATTTCATAATATAAGCCAAAGCAGCTTCTGGATAACCAGCATTTGGACTTGTATGTTTTTTTCCTTCTTTAAATACGGTAGCTACATATTGAATTTTACCTGTAACAATAAGCATGATAATCGCTGTAATTCGTGCAGGAATATAATTAAAGACATCGTCTAGTTTAGCTGCAAATTTCCCAAAATAGAAATAACGATCGTTTTTATACCCAATCATAGAATCTAAGGTGTTTACCATTTTGTATAACATAGCTCCGGGTACGCCTAATATTGTATAAAAGAATAGTGGTGCAATAACGCCATCGCTTAAATTTTCTGATAAGGTTTCGAATACAGCTGTTTTTATTTGTTGTTCATTCAATTGAGAAGTATCTCTACCTACAATCCATGAAAGTCTTTTTCTACCTTGAACGATTCCTTTGGCAAGTTCATCAAATACAGCTTTACCTTCTTGTATCAAACTTTTATTAGCTAAGGCATAGAATACAAAAATACTTTGTACGATGATATAAAGAACTGGATACGGTTTTAAAAGTATTTGTATTAGATAAAAAAAAGTAAATGTACTTGTTGTGAGTACAATGGTTAACAAAGCTCCTTTTAAAAAGAGAGGTTTTACATTATTTAGTTTTCGTTCTCCAAAAGCAATTAAATTTCCAAACAATCGAATAGGGTGGGGAAGCCATCTAGGATCTCCTAAAAGCAAATCGAGGAGATAGCCAATAATTAACGGGAGCAAGAACATTAGTTTTTCCATTCACGTAAGGCTTTAATCAACAAGTTATTCTTTTGTGGAGTTTGACTAGCAATTCGAATATAATGCTCATCTAGAGTTCTAAAATTTGAAGCATCTCGTATTAATAATTGATGTGTCTGTACTAAATACGATTTTAATTCTGAGGCTTTTGGTTGAGATAAGCGAACTAAAAAATAGCTTGTATTTGTAGGAATTACTTCAAAACCATCTAAAGCATTTATTTCGTTTTGCAATGCTATTGCGTCTGAAAAATAGTTTTTGAAATCAGGTAAAAGATCGATGTAGTTTTGAAATATAAATTCACCTGCATGCAGCGCAATACTGTTTACATTCCAAGGCATTTTGTGTTGCATGAATTTAGAAATAATAGCACTATTACCAAGTATATACCCTAAGCGTAATCCAGGAATACAAAATAGTTTGGTCAATGATTTTACAAGAATAATATTTGAGTGTTTGAGAAGCAATTCTACACAAGAAATAGTACTGCTAGTAAAGTCTGTATAAGCTTCATCAATAATAAAATACGTGTTTGGATGTTTTGCAGCTATGGTTGCTATTTCATCACTAGTGTTTTCATAACCATCTGGATTATTAGGATTGCAGATAAACGCTAACTGCGTTGTAAATTGATGTTGAAGAATTGACTTTCTATGAATAAATTCTATTTGCAAATTATTAGCCATACAGGCTTGCTCATACTCGGAAAAGGAAGGTGTGCAAATAGTTACACTACTACCATGAAAAGTATTAGCAATTAGATAAAATGCTTCTGTAGCTCCATTGGTTACCAAGCAATTTTGAGTAGCCATTGCATGATGTTTCGCAATAAGTTCAGTAAGTATTTCACTACTAGGAGCAGGATAACTTTCTATAGTATCTAACTGTTCTTTTAGATATTGTTTCAGCTGATTATTGGCTCCTAAATTATATACATTGGAACTAAAGTTCGCTTTAAAAGTAATTCCGTTAAACTTATATTGATCGTCTCCGTGTCCGTAATCCATAACGATTTATAATGATGATTGCATTTGAGCAATGATATAATCCATATCTAAATTAGATACTAAATGTGCCGCTAGCTTGTCGTAGTTTTCCTCTTTGTATTTTTTATAGTCAAATGTTTCTGAAGTGTTTTCTATTGAAAAATTTTTAAGAAGATCATCGATTACAATACTATTATCAAAGATTCCATGAATATAAGTTCCCCAGCAATGTTCATCCATATAACCTTCTGGAGTATTATTAATAGTATTTAATTTTTGTTGATGTTCAAAAGAAGTTATTCCCATATGAATTTCATAACCTGTACATGTTTCTTCGTATGCTTTGAATGTGAAATTACATTGTGAGGTAGTCTTTTCAGCAGCCATTGTAGTATGTGCAGGAATAATGCCCAAACCAGGAATAGTGTGGATATCATTTTCCACATGATGCGGATCAGAAATAGACTGACCTAACATTTGAAAACCGCCACAAATACCAATTACTTTTTTCTTTTGTTCGTAAGCGTTTAATATTTCTTGAGCGAGCTCAGCATTTCTTAAAAACTGCATGTCGGCAATGGTGTTCTTACTACCAGGAATGATAATGATATCAGCTTTTTTAAGATCTTCTTTAGAGCGAGTGTAAAATAAATGAACTCTTTCATCTTTTTCTAATCGGTTAAAATCAGTAAAATTTGAGATAAAAGGTAGTAATACAACAGCAATATTAATCTTACCAGTTGTTATAGCTTTGTTCTTCGTATCTAAAGCTAAGGAATCTTCTTCTTCAATATAAATATCTTTAGCAAAAGGAATGACTCCTAATACAGGGACATTCGTAAGATCTTCGATCATTTTTTTTCCTTCTTCAAATAACGAAATGTCGCCTCTAAATTTGTTAATGATAATGCCTTTAATGAGTTTTCTTTCATCTTCATCTAATAAAGCAATACTACCGTACACACTTGCAAAAACGCCGCCGCGATCTATATCTGCAACCAAATATACAGCTGCATTGGCATATTGCGCCATACGCATATTAACAATATCTCTGTGTTTTAAATTTAGTTCGCTAATACTACCGGCACCTTCTAATACAATTGGACTGTATTGTGCTTGTAGTTTGGTAAAAGCTTTTTTGACTTCCTTAAAAAGTTCCTGCTTGTTATTTCCTAAAAAGTAGGAGCGAGCAGTTTGATCGCCAATAGGTTTTCCATGTAAAATGACTTGCGATTTATTAGCTCCTGAAGGTTTTAGCAAAACAGGATTCATTTCTGTAGTACACGAAATACCTGCTGCTTCCGCTTGTACCGCTTGTGCACGTCCAATTTCTAAACCATCTTTAGTAACAAAGCTATTTAAAGACATGTTTTGCGCTTTAAAAGGAGCAGGAGTATATCCTTTTTGTTTTAAAATGCGACAAATACCTGTAACTAATATGCTTTTACCCACATCTGAACCTGTACCTACCAACATTATTGGACGTAAATTTTTGGTCATTTTAATTTCAAATAAAAATGCTAAAATAACAAACATTCCTAATGAAAAGCTTTCTAATCAGAAAGAAGGTTATCCTAATAAGTTGTATCTATATTTTAATATGATATATCTTTTTAGAGAAGACTGAAAGAAAAATAATAATGATCCTTTTTAAATAAAAAACACCGAGATAAAAACCTCGATGTTTTATTATGTGTATTAAAACGTATATATATTAATACTGATTCTTATGGAGTACAATTGGTAAAATTTGGACGATTGCTATTAACAAGTGCAGAATAAGAGTTAGTAAAATGGGCGCATTGAGTTACATTAGCTACATCCCATCCTGTTAAATCTTGATTAAAAGTTGAGTTATCTGCAAACATATAGCGCATATTTGTTACATTACTCACATCCCAACTACCAATATCTTGATTAAAAGCTGAATTATTTGCAAACATATATGACATGATAATAACATTACTTACATTCCATCCACTAATATCTTGATTAAAGGCAAGAGCAGCTTCAAACATTCTATCCATATTTACGACTTTATCCACTTTCCAGTTCCCAATATCTTGGTTAAAGGCTTCTGCATGACGGAACATAAATCGCATACTTGTTACATTACTTATAGTCCATCTACTTAAATCTTGGTTAAAAGCTATTGCATTTTGAAACATACCTGCCATACTTGTAACTTTCTCTGTCTCCCAATTCCCTATATTTTGATTGAACTTACGAGCGCCGGCGAACATAAATGACATGTTTGTAACATTACTTACATTCCATCCACTAATATCTTGATTAAAGGCAAGAGCAGCCCCAAACATAGATTCCATATTGGTAACATTACTCACATTCCAACCACTAATATCTTGATTAAAAACCTCTGCACCGGAGAACATAAGAACCATATTTGTTACATTACCTACCTTCCAGTCTCCTATATTTTGATTAAAAGCATTAGCACCACGAAACATACCTGACATATCAGTAACGTTATCTACTTCCCAGTTACTAATATCTTGATTAAAAGTAGTAGCACCACGAAACATACTTGACATGTCAGTAACGTTATTTACCTTCCAACTGCTAATGTCTTGATTAAAAGCAGTTGCTCCTGTAAACATAGCACCCATGTTTGTTACATTATCTACATTCCAACTATTAATATTTTGATTGAAAGCCTCAGCTGATTCAAACATCCCTCTCATGTTTGTTACATTATCTACTTTCCAATTTCCGATATCTTGATTGAAAGCCTTTGCTAAAGTAAACATCCCTCTCATGTCTGTAACATTATTTACCTTCCAATTTCCGATATTTTGATTAAAAGAGGAAGCAAAATTAAACATTGATGCCATATTTGTAACATTGTTTACCTCCCAATTACTAATATCCTGATTAAAAGCAGCTGCTCCTGCAAACATTCTATCCATATTTTCAACATTACTCACATCCCAGTTACTAATATCTTGATTGAAAGATATTGCACTTTGAAACATTCCAGTCATATCAGTAACATTAGATAAATCTGGCGCATCGGTAGCTAATTCTTTCATATTTATACAATTCTTAAAAGCAAATCTCATGCTTTGCCAAGTAATTTTTCCCCATTGGTCAATAGATTTAAGTTTTTTTCTATTTTCTTGAGAAGAAGCAAAAAAGCTTATTGCTGGAAACGTTCCGGTAATTGCTACTTTATAAGTACCTGCGTTAGCATATATATGTGTTGCATCACCAGATACACCAGTATCTATAGTACCGTCACCCCAATTAATGGTATAATTATAAGTAAATTCAGGTTGGTTCGCATTTGTATAGATTATGATTTCCTCATTAGCTGTAGTGGTTTCCCAGGTAGTAATAAAAGCGTCAGTTTCATCTACATCGGTTACATTTATAATAATAGAGGCTGTGCTAGAAAGCATACCATCGCTTACAGCTACTTCTAATGTATAACTTGTAGTAGTCTCATAGTCTAGTGCAGTTAATACTTGTAATTCACCATTAGAAGCTATACTAAATTCAGTACTTTGTGTAGTTAAGCTATAAGTTAGTGCATCTCCTTCTGGATCTGTAGCTACAACTTGTCCAATAATTGCATTTGCAGCATTATTTTCGGCAATTTCAAATATTTGATTCGCAATTACTGGAGCCGTATTTTCGTTAACATCTACCACATTTATGGTGATTGTAGCTGAAGCTTCAGCTTCACCATCGCTTACTTTTACAGTAATAGAATGTGAAGTGGCTGTTTCAAAATCAAGACTTTTTCCTGAGGCTAAACTCAGTTTACCTGCATCAGTAATTTGAAATAAGTCATTGTCATTAGTACTAATACTAAAAGTAAGTTCTTCATTAGGATCGGCATCAGATGCTTGTATATTTCCTATCGTTTCTGTATCTGTTATTGCTTCCGATACATTAAATGATTGTGCCTCTATTACAGGCGCTGTATTTTGAATACTATCATCATCTTTTCCGCAAGAAATAGCAAAGACTATTAAACTTGCTAATACTATTTTTTTAAAGGTTCTCATTTTAGGAATTTAAAGTCATTTTATTCCGTAAATGTATAGTTGATAGTAAAATGATTTTTAGAGCAATTGCTGAAAAGCGGTTTTGAGTTGCTAAAATGATTTTTATGGACAATGCTATAGTAAATAGGAGGTTAGCACGCTTTTGAAAATAATGATTTTAGGATAATAATTGTATTTCTATTAAGTGAATTACCATAATAGAAACTGAAGTTCAAAACTAGTTAATTCTGATAGCGGTTTTATATGCACACCAGCTAGTTTAAGCTTGTCAAACTTTTCTTTAAGAAATGTATTGATAACACGAAAAGAACCATATTTCCAACGTAAATCGAAAATTGGCAATACTCCAACTTGTGTTTGATCAATGTCAAAAGTTTTGGCTGGATCAGTTCCTAATGTTTTGTTTTGAATATCAGGTACTTTGAGAACTAGGTTGTATCCTGTTTTTTTATGTCCGCTTTCATTTAGTACTAGTCTAACAGGTTTTATAACAATAGGAAGTTCTAGTGTTTTTAAAACTCCACATATTTTATCGGAATATACATTAAAACCGCCGCCACCAATAATATCGCTCCAAAGTTCAGGTTGTACTACAGTTATCTTATTGTCTTTATAAATAATAACATCTGGAACCCTAGTAGTTTGTTCATCTCGAAAAAAAGTACTGTCAATAGAATTGTATCCAGTGCGTTTTTCACACACTTTTTTATGTTGCCCTATAAAGTAGTATTCCATTATGAATAGAATTTAGCTTTTTAGTTTTTTATGATTTTAAATGTAGTGTTTATTTTTTTTGATTGAATTGTAACTAGATAAACTCCTTTAGAAATATCAGCCAATTCAAGGTTGATTGTTTTAGCTGCTAGATACTTTTTTTCAAAGATAGTTTCTCCTAAAATAGATTGTAAAGAGATGTTTACGTTTGCTACTTCTTGGTCTAATTTTATAGAAAATTGATCTTCAAAAGGATTAGGGAAAAAAGTTATTTGTTTGGTTATTTCATCTTGAGGCACATTTAATATTCCTTGATCGTTAGCAAGAATCCAATCCCATGTTCGTACAGAGTTAGATCTATGTTGCCAATTCCATAATCTAGGAACTATGGATATTGCTGCACAATCAGATGTAAATATTCCAGCCCTTAGTTTATCTAATCGAGCTTTCAATCGAACTTTATTAGAAGGATCAGTTTCGAAATAATAAGCAGTACCTAACACTAAAATAGCTTCAACATTGTGTGTACTTGTATACCAAGGATACCAATCGTCTGAACTGATGGTGTCTTCAGAAGCATATGCGCTTGCAAAATAAGTTAAATCCAACCCTTTTCTGTCATTCATACATGGATGAGAGCGACTATTTATGGAAGCGAAAGGTGTTTTAAAATCATAGTTGTTTGTAGTAGAATTATAAGACGTTGTGAAACCATATCGCTCAACGGCATTACCAAGTTGTCTGAGTATTTCTGGGATATCAGGATTATTGGTAATCCAATACGCGCTCCATAAGAAATCGGTAATATTTTCACTCATCCAAGGAGAAAAACCTCTGTCGTTTGTATTGGCAAGAGGAGCAGAAGAAACAGAATAATTCCCTTCATGAACTCCTACAGAATGTGTAAAAGCTCCACTTTTAGGTGTCCAATTATTAGAAATATCCCAGCTTTTAGAAGTTTGTTGCATATCTTTCAAGCTAGCAATGCGTTCATTCATATGGTTTAAAATTGTAGCATCGCCAGTAATTTCATAGCTAAATAATTCGGTCATACCTACAATTCCTGCAGCTCTTTCTGTAAAACCTTCTGTTTCTTTATCGTATGTGTCTCTGGTTCTGTACTGATTCCAACCTAAGTCTGCCTGTAAAGCCATATCTATAATAAGTTGGTTTGTCCATTGACTTTTATCTCCAATTAATCCAAGCAAAAGTTTTGCAGGTTGTGTATAAATATACTTTCCATCTGCGCAGGCTGTTGCACCCCATGTCCAACAACCATTTCCTCCTTGAGCAGCAGGAGTAGTTTCGTCTTTTCTTATGTGTTCAAAATAAAATTGTTTTGATAAAAAAGCTTCTTTTAAATATTTGACATTACCAGTGGTCATATACGCTTTTGCCATTGCAGTAGCCCTATCGAATAACCAGTTTCCATTACTAGAATTGGGGTAATCTAAAGATCCAGCCCAATCATCAAATTGTTTTTCTTTATATAGTTCAATTGCATCTGTATTAGATGGAGCAGAAATATAGGGAGGAACTAAATTACTTTCTGATAAATATACGATATCATGGAGTACAAAAATTCTAGGATAAGACATATTACTTTTATTTGCACCAGCTTGTACCCATCCATTATGATGAGGTAGCATAACTAAATCATTTGCCGTATTCCTACCATCATCAGTAATTGTTAAAGAAACATTACCTTTTGTCATGTCAACTCCTTGTAATTGTATAATAACAGAACGAATTGAATTATCTGACCACCAGGTTAATCCTTTTTCTATACTAATAGCTTGTTCAGTACTCCCAATTGTTACTTTAACATCGGTAAGATTTGTTAAAAGTCCTTTTTTAATAGGAAGCCCAAAGGTTACCAATTCATTATTAGTTGGAGTAATGTCAGTATCAGTAACCAACTCAACTGTTGTTTGTAGTTGAGCGATTACAAGAGTGCTTGTAAAATAAATCCAGAGGAATAAGATGTAAAATAAACGCATAAGGGGGATGTTTGATTAAACTTTGTATTAATTGAAACTTTATAAAGAAGCAACTGTTGTGAAAAAGGAAATTTGTTAGTTATTCAGAACAATTACCATTTAAAATCTCTTCAGGAGTAGGATTGTATTTATTTTCTTTAATAATTAATCTTCCACTGCTAGCTGAATCAAAACTATCTTTGATTCCACAAAAATTATCTAAAGAAGGATTATTGGAAAAGATCCAAAAAATATCAGCTTTCTTTTGAAGAAAAGATAAACCGTCAAGATTTTCTAATTTGTCATTATTACTTATAATGAGAGCTCCTGGTAGAAGGTTATCTACCATTTCACCTTCTAACGATTTTAAATTTGGATTACCATACCACCTAGCACTTAACCAATACTTTAAATCTGTTTTTAACAGGTTTTGATTAAAGAAAAAAACTGAAAAGCCAACTCTAGCTTGTAAAGAAACTTCTTCTAGTTTATTACAAGTACTAACTTGAAGAGCTATGATTTGTGTTACGTTTTCTAAGAAATCTAGATTACTTAATGCTGGAAGGTGTGAAAGCCTGACTTGTTCAATATTTCCTGTTAATGGAAGATCTATTTTAGTTAGTTTTTCATGCCCATAAAGTTCTTGGGCATTAGCCTCATAAGCATCAACTATAAAGTCATCATTTCTTATAGAAGTATTAGGAAGCTTTCCAATTGAAATAGCTAATAGATTGGTAAGTTTAGACATAATTATTCCCTCAACTTGATTATTGCCAAGTAGTTCTAATTCGCTCAATTCTTTTAATTCAGGAAAGTTAATACTTGTGATTTTAGGATTATCTTTAATGCTAATGAGTCTTCCATTTTCTAATAAAGGAAAGCTTACAGGACCTGTGAGTAAAGAGTTTTTTTCTATGGTTATATTTGCTTGAGAATTTATTCCTCGTAAGAATTTTAAATTACTAAAAGCATTAAGATGCGTTAGATTTGAACTTTCAGAAACTTGTATACCACCAATAATTTCAGTGTATTTTTTCTCGGCTATACTATCTGCTTCTTCCTGAGTTTTTATCATAAGATCTCCAACATAAAGGCGTGTTCTTTCATTTTCTTTAAAAGTTACATCGAAAGTTGTTCCTCTACCACTTAGATTACCATTGCTATCAATTATATTAAGTCGGAAATAATATTTTTTATCATTTTCTAAATTTGTAAAAGTATAAGAAGTATCACTAATTTCTTCTCCAATAAGTTGATAGTTAGATGGTGTTTCACTCATATAAATGTTATAGCTTACTGCATTATCTATTGGTGCCCAATCTATAATACGTTCAGTAGTGCCAGCAGTATTAAAACTCCATGTTTCACTTGCCTTTTCTGCAATTCCAGATCTAGCAACTACTTTCCATTGATAGGTTGCATTTGGAGACAATCCAGAAACTTCATAAACTGGTTGTGGAATATTTGTAGCAGTAGGAGTTTCAGGTAAAGTCTCTCCAAAATATACATCATATACTAAATCACCATCATCGTATTGTGCATTCCAAGTTAATTCAAATACATTTTCAAACTCAGTTAAAGTTGCTTCGTTTGCAGGTGCTGTTAGATTAATTGTAGGTAAGTTCCCCGTAGAGAAATTTCTAATTTCACTACTTGTTTTATGAACTCCATCTGTAACAATTACTTTCCACTGATACGCTTTTCCTAATTCTAAATTTTCGAGTAAGAAAGAGCTTTCTGTTAAGTTCGTTTTAAAAGGAGTAGCTTGTACTGTGTTACCAAAATATAAATCGTATAAAAGGTTATTGGTATCAGCATCATCTTGTCCTTTCCATTCTAATAAAACAGAAGTACTGCCAGGTTGCACTTTAAATTGGTCTATAGGACTTTCTAAAGTAATCGTAGGAGGTTCGTTTATAATTTCATCTTTATCGCAACTGTTAAAAATGATGAGTATTAGTAGAGAAATTATGTAACGTAATGTAGTCGATTTTTTCATTTTATTTTTTCTTTGGTTTTTATCCAAAATTAAGCTCAGTCTGAATTATAACACTCATTAGAAATGAGTATTTTTAAGTATAAAGAAGAAGAAAAGAGGAAATACATGGTAAATCGATGTGCCTAATTTGTACTTTTAAAGAGTATAATTTTATGAGATATGCTAACTATGCTAGAAAAATACTATAGAAGTTTCTTGTTTTTTGTTTTGATGTCTATTGTTACTTTTGGACAAGATAAAAACGAAGAAAAGTTATTAGATACGCTATATTATTTTGCAGTATATAATAAAGATAAAGAGTTTAAAGATTTAGCATATAAAGTACTACACAATAGTAAAAGTGAAACAACACGTATAAAATCGCTAACAACCCTAAGTTTTTATCATCAAAAAAAAGGGAACTACGATTCTGTTATTTATTATTCAAACAAAGCTTTAGAAATTCTTAAAAACAAAGAAGACACTCTTAGTTTAAAAAGAAAAAATAGAGAGTATCATACTTTGGGTGTAGTTAATAATAGTAAAGGTCTTCTAGAAAATGCTATTGAATGGCATATTAAAGGGATAAATACTTCAGAAAAAATTAAAGATAGTTTAATGTTGCTAAGTCATAAACAAGGATTAGCAGAAGTATATAGAAAAAGAAAAGAGTACCAAAAAGCATTAGCGTTGTATGAATTCTCCTTACAGCATGCTAAAGATCCAAATGTTATTATGAGATCCTATATAAACATTGGAGTATTATTGGCAGAGGAAAAAAAGATAAAAGAGTCAGAAATATACTTTAAAAAAGGATTGGCATTTGCCAAAGAATCTAAAGATCTTATAGCACAGGTAGTCATACTTATCAACTTAGCAGAAAACAATCACTATGAAAGTAAAAATTATAAAGAAGCAATTATCTATTATAAGAATGCAATTGAATTAACAAAAAAACATGATTTTAAATATTATCTCTCCGTAGCTGAATTAGGTTTGGCAAGAGTTTATGTAATTCAAGATAAATATAAAGAAGCTTCGAGAACATTAAAGTTACTTTTAAAATTAGCAAAAGAGGAACATTATTATAAGCTAGAGAAAGACATATACGATTCTTATGAAAAATTATATGTGAAGCAACAAAATTATAAAGAAGCATTTACAGTAAGTAGGAAAAGGCAATACCTATCAGATTCTATACAAGCAATTCAGAGAGATAAGGAAATTAAAGAGTTAGAAGTTAAATTTAATATGCAGCAAAAACAAAATGAAATTGCTTCTTTAAAAAAGGAAAATCAATACAAAGCAAAAGAACTTAAAACACAAGAAAAACTGAAATTTTTACAAGCAAGTTTTTTAAGTATCTTTTTGTTGTTGAGTATTATTTTAGCCATTGTTTTTTATCAAAAATGGAAAACTCAAAAGTTACATGCAATTAAACAGGAAGAGTTGAATACAGAAAAAGTACTTTCTATTTTAAAAGACCAAGATTTAAAAATTGTAAAAGCAAATTTACAAGGACAAGTAAAAGAACGAAAAGAAGTAGCAAAAGAGTTACATGATAATTTGGGGAATTCAATTGCTAGTATTAAACTGCAAGTAAACGCTGTTAAAAAAAGTAGCATGCAGTTAGAGTCGGTTATTCATCAATTAGATAATTTATATGATGTTGTAAGAAATTTTTCACATGATATTTTAGTAAAAAGATATGTAAAAGATAATTATGTAAAACAAATAAAAGATTACATTGAAGAAGTAGGGAAGGCAAGTAGAATTAAAACAGAGGTACATTTATATCCTGAAGAAGAAATTGATGCTTTAGATATAGAATTGCAATACGAGTTTTTTTCCATCATACAAGAGTTAGTTACGAACACTATAAAGCATGCAAATGCAAGCTTTATTAGTTTAGATATAAATGTATTAGAAGGAAGTATAAATATCATTTTTGAAGATAACGGAGATGGTTTTGAAATTAGCCAAAAACACAAAGGTATTGGCCTGACTAATTTAGAAGAACGAATAAGTTTTAGAAAAGGAAAAGTAAGTATAGATAGTTTATTAGGAAGAGGTACCATTATAAATATTGAAATACCGAATTAAGTATATGGAACAAATTCGATTATTAATTGCAGACGACCATGTGTTATTTCTAGAAGGAATAAAAAAGCTATTACAAACAAATCCTAAGTTTGAAGTTGTAGAAACTGTCACTAATGGTATAGCGTTGTTAGAAGCGTTAAAAAAGAAAACAGTAGACATTGTTATTCTAGATCTTAGTATGCCAGAAATGGATGGGATAGAAGCATGTAAACATATGAGAAACAAATTCCCAGATATTAAAATATTAATATTAAGTACTCATAGCCATTTACAATTAGTTGTTCGTTTAATTAAATACGGAGTTAGCGGATACTTGTTAAAGAATATTGTACAAGAAGAATTGTTTTTGGCTTTGGAGGAGATTTATAAAGGAAATACTTATTTCAGTAAAGAAATCCAAGAAAAAAAAGAAGATAACGATAGAAAAATACGCATACATAAAAACTCCATTACAGAATTAAGTAGGAGAGAAAAAGAAATCCTACTTTTAATAGTAGCAGAAAATACTACACAAGAAATTGCTGATAAAATTTTCATTAGCACTAATACTGTTAATACACATAGAAGAAACTTATTATCTAAACTTAATGTAAAAAACACTGCGGGTTTGGTAAAATATGCGTACGAAAACGGATTGGTTTAAGGAAAAATACATTCTTTAAATTGTAATCGTAAGAAGTGTAAGTTTAATATTTATTACGATATTCTTAATTTTTTTATGAAATCTAAGAATAATTTGTATTTTGCTTCCCAAGTTACCCCTCAATCTATTAATATGATAATAACTTCGATTCAATCTATTTCATTAGTATTTATAAAAATTGCCACATTACAGAAAAATAAAAATATAAAACCCTGCAAAATAATAGTCTAGAAAATAATTGCTAAAAGCACATTGAATATTTAAAGTTTTAAAACTTGAGGGAAGGGAGGTCGTTTTTATCCTCTTTGTTTTATAGTTCTGTTTCATAGAGGTTTTATTTTATGTTGTATTTAAATCGTAGTTGTTTACTTACTTTTCTTTTTATTTTAGTTAAAGTTACATCACAAACTCATCCTACTTATCAAATAGATGTTTCGTATAAAACTCGTAACTCTATACATAGTAATATTGTTTTAGATAAAAACGGGTATCATTGGTACGCTACAATAGATGCATTGGCTAGAAGTGATGGAGAAGAAAGAACAATAATACCATTAAAATTTACAGACAATAATGTAAAAGGTCTATACGAGTATAATGCAAAAAGAGGAATTACAGGAGTTAGAACGTATGAAGATAATTATGATAATTTAGGAATAGACGTATCTCAAAACCTTTACATGACTTCCCATAGAGGACTTTTTGTGATAGATTCTTTAGGGAGAAATGTTCAACTCATTCAATATAAACTACCAGAATCCGATAAAATAACTCCGTTAGCTTCTTTAATTGTAAATGAGAATGTTGTATATGTAGCAGATAAGTTGGGATATTTTTTTAAAGTTACTAATGGCAAACTAAAGTTATTAGGAAAAGTTAGCGAAGAATTTACTGCAGATGCTCGGTTAAAAATAAATGACTTAGGGCAAATAATATTGATATATCATAAATCTATTTATGTTTATAAGGATAATAAATTACAATTAGTAAAAAAGAATTGTTTTCCAAATTCGGAGAACATAATATCCTTACTAGGAATAAAGAATGTTCCTAATTTTTTTAAAGATAAAGGAAGCTACTATTTTAATGGAAGACCATATAAATACATTTACCTTCCGGAAATAGAAGAGTACTGTTTAGAAATTCCTTTTGATAAACTATTATTTAATAAAACACTAGATCCAAATTATAGAATTGCTTTTAATAGTGTAGAGCACCCAGGATTACTATTTGGAAAATTTTATTCAGATGAAAAAGGAAAAATTACCTTACGCCCGATTGAAGAAGTAAATAAATTTGAATATATAAATGACCTTACTTTTGATAAGAAAAAGAATGTTTTATGGTTGAACAAGCGAAATTCAATTATAAAAATTAAAATTCTAAAAAATAATTTTGTCTCGTACCTCAAAAATGCCCCTCGTAAAAATGTTTCCTGTAGAGCTATCCATCCTACTAAAGACGGAGGAATTTATGTAAATTCTTATTCAGGAATTTTTGAATTGAAAAAAGATAGCACGAAACTTATTGATGGAATGAGTATCTATACCATGATTAGAGAAAATGATTCTACATTTCTAGCAGTTACAGAAGGACAACGTGCAGCAAAATTCAATGAATTTCAAAAAACGATTTCTAAATTTCATATAAATCATTTGAACAGTATTGTTGAACAACGTGACTCCTTAACATATTGGATGGGAGGTAGACATGGAATTTCCATTTTCGATAAAAAACTAGGAAATACAATAGCACATAATAAATTAAATGATAAAGTTGATTTAACAAATTACTCAATCAATGATATACTACCATCAAAAAATAAAGAAATAGTATGGTTTGCAACAGATAGAGGTGCATTTAAATATAATTTAAAAACAAAAGAAGTAACTATTTATACAGTTGCTACAAAAGGAATTACAAGCAATATTGTTTTTGATGTTCACGAAAGTGATAATGGAACCATATGGTTAGCTACAGACCATGGTGTAAATAAAATATTAGCGAACGGAAAACTAGAAAAGCTCACGAAGAAAAATGGTTTATATAATGAAACTGTATATGCCATTTTAGAAACAAAAAATAATTTGTGGTTAAGCACTCATAATGGTATTTCTTATGTAAACCTCAAAACAAATAAAGTAAACTCCTTCTTTGTTTCAGAAGAACCAAATGATAATGAGTTTAATAAAAAATCGGCACTAAAACTCAACGATAGTATTCTATATTTTGGAAGTGTAAATGGACTTTATAAATTTAATGTGAATGAGATTTTAAAAAATGAATATTCCCAGCCCAAAATCTATACAAAAGAAATTATTTTTTTCGATGAAGAATCTAACAAAACAATCCAAAAATATGACCTATACAATAAGTTAGATCAAATAGAATTGGCTTATAACAACAACTCTTTTGAATTAAAAGTAGGCTTATCAGATTTTTTTAATCCAGAAAATAATCAATATCGCTATACAATTAACGGACTATCAAATCAGTGGATAGATAATCAAAATGCTACAACTATTAGAGTATATGGAATTCCTCCAGGAAACTATACATTAAAAGTAGTTGGAGTAAATGATTATGGAGAAACGTCTAAAAATGTTTTAACAATACCAATTAAAGTACATCAGATATTCTATAAAACCAGTCTATTTATTATTGTAACAATAATCGTAATACTCCTTGTAATCTTTTTATTAATATTCAATTATGTACATAAGAAAAAAGAACAAACCAAGGTTAAAGCAGGAATTCATGCCTTAAAGCTTAAACTATTGCGTTCACAATTAAATCCACATTTTATTTTCAATATCATAAACAATCTTCAGAGCGATTTGGTATTGAAAAACGAAGTAGATGCAAATGAGTATATCAATTCCTTTTCAAAACTACTGCGAATTACAATGGATATGATAGATTATGATACGCATACTTTAGAAAAAGAATTACAATACTTAAAGAGTTATATAAACCTTCAAAAATTAAGATTAGATAATAATTTAGAATATAAAATTAAAGTAGAACTGAAAGGAAGCAAAGCAGAAAACGTACTAATTCCATGTATGCTTTTACAGCCTATTGTAGAAAATGCCATAATACATGGTTTAGAACCAAAAGATAAAAATAGGATGCTTTTATTAAACTTCATAGTAACAGGAAATGAGTTAATAGTAGTGATAGAAGATAATGGGGTAGGAAGAAGTAAATCGAAAAATTCAACAGGTAAAAAAGATTATAAAGTTCATGCATTAGGAATGCTGGTTAATAAAATAACAACTATTAATCAAATGAATAATAAGAAAACAGTGCAAATGAAAACAATAGACTTAATAAACAATGGTGAAAAAGCAGGAACAAAAGTAGTTTTTATAATAACTACGAAACAAGAAAGATAAAAAAGAGCAGATCCAATAAAATATAATTAGATTTAATCCCCCTCGAATGAAAAAATATGATTCTATCATTATAGATGATGAACCTAAAAGTGTAAAGTTATTAGCTCATTTCTTAGATCAATATTGTCCAAATATAACTGTAACCAATACAGCCTATAGTTTTAAAGATGCTATTCAAATCATACAAAACAATACTCCAGAAATTGTTTTTATAGATATTTATTTAAAAGAGTTTTTGGCTTTTGATATCTTAGAAGCGACCAAGCATCTTAACTTTCATATTATTTTTATTTCTAGTTACGATAAATATGCTGTAGAAGCTATTAAGTATGGGCCAGTAGGGTATTTACTGAAACCTTTTTGTATTAAAGAATTAGTATTGTCTGTAAACAAAGCTATAGCAAAAATAGAATCTGAAGCAACGCTGAAAAAAGAAGAAATGGAGATTATAGCAATTGCTAATGGTGATAAAGTTAAAGTAATTAAAGATAAAGATATTATCTTCTGTGAATCTTCAGGAAACTACACATTATTTCATTTTAACGATGGATCAACTTTTTTAGCTGCAAAAAATATAGGGTTTTATGAAGAAATATTACCAAGCAATATGTTTTTTAGAATTCACCGAAGATATATTGTAAACCTTAGTTATATAGAAAGCTTATACAAAAAAGACGGTGGGTATTGTAAGCTAAAAAACGATATCACATTAACTATTTCTAGAAGAAAGCAAGAAAAACTACAAACTATTTTAAATTTAAAATAGAACATAACTGCCAACCGTACTGCGAGAAGCCTCTGAAATGAAACAGAATCGTCAGCCGTTCAGCAGGAAGCCTCTGAAATGAAACAGAATCGTCAGCCGTACAGCAGGAAGCCTCTGAAATAGAACAGAATCGTCAGCCGTACAGCGAGAAGCCTCTGAAATAGAACAGAACCGTCAGCCGTGCAGCGGGAAGCTTCTGAAGTAAAAACAGAGCTGCCAACCAGATTACAAAAAACTCTGTAAAAAATAAGCCATTAAGCACTTCACTTCAAAAAAGTAGTCCATTAACTATAAAATATAAACTAAAAGGAGCTCGATATAAGAAGTTTATACAAGAGCTTGTAAATCATTATGCTACCTCATTATGAAGCTTGAAAGACAGAAGAAACCTTTCATTTGTCTATAATAACCGTTTATTTACAAAAACAACCAGTAATGTATTTTTTTGCTTCTGCTACAAAATGTTGATCTACATTTAGGTAACAATAATTCAGAAGTCAAACCCCGATACTATGAAACAATTTCTACTATTCTTAGGGAAAGATAGAAAGCTGTCTTTTTTTAAACATCTCTACTCTAATAAACTTCATTTTTATGTATGTATTGCACTCTCGTTTGCAAACATATCAGTAAGAGGATTCAATAAAAAGATAAACAATACCCAAGCATCAGCAGAAATTGTAGACTATGTTGTAAGGAATGCAAACGATTTCACAGAAAGATCGGTACGACGAGTAACTACTATAACATCAGAACTTACTAAGATTTCAATAGACGGAATCAGTATAAACGAAAATATATCAGAAAATACCATTCATGGAAATGTAAATTATGGTATGTATAATCAAGGCCCAAATGGGGTAAACTACACACACAATTTTATATATAACAACGAGATCTCGGGGATTATAATCATTAGAGGAGGAACTAATGAATTACAGAACTTAGATGAAGACTTGGTATGGTTGTCTTCATTTACCAGTGTCGGGAGTGGGAATTACGAGGTGCAATTTACACTCCCTTCCTTCTGTAACAGTTGTGCTATAGAATTTTACACAAACAACATGGGAAATACCCCATTTGAAGGCCTTTAATATACTAGAGTTTTCACAGAATTAGTAAATACTGTATTTAAAAACACTAAGTGTAAAGGAACTACATTAAACGGTTAAGAATACCGCATTTATTAGAATAATTGAAAAGCATTCATTTTCTATATATCCCCTAAGAAAATAGAGTAGAACTTATAAGATTAACCTTAAAAACGTATTGTTTATGAACAAAAAATACTTTTTACTATTAATTGTATTTCTTACAGTTAATATATACCATTGTTTATCCCAATCTCCAGGAGGAGTCACTACGGATTTATCACTATGGTTAAAATCCAATAATGGAATTAGTCAAACAGATGGGCAAGCGGTTGATTCTTGGTCAGATCAATCAGGAAATGGAAATAATGCAAGCCAAGCAACTGCAGCAAGTCAACCCATATTAAATAGCAATACTATAAACTTTAATGCTGGTTTAAACTTTCAGAATGATTTTATGCTTTCTGCTACACCAAGTGTGTTAGGAATTCAAAACTCAGATTATGAAATATTTGCTATCTATAAATCAAATACGGTTCAAAGCGGAAATGTAGATTCAGAAATTCAATTCATCACATCAACAAATGATACGAATGCAGGGCATTTTGAAATGCTTGTGAACAACGGTACTTTTGGAGACCATGGTTTTGTTTTTTTACCACTCACTTCCCAAGTTATAGGACAAGGTGTTAATGGAGATTATACGAATCAAAACCCTTACCTGTTTTTTGGAGGGATAAATGCTGATGTAGGTAACACAGGAGTAAATGGATTAAATGTTCCTAAGATTACTCCAAGTGGTGTACGTTCTTCCAATAATGCTGCTTTACGAATAGGAAGTAGAAACTCTAATGGTGAATTTCCTTTAAATGGGGTCTTATCTGAGTTGATCATTTATAGTTCAAGTAATACAACAGTACAAAGAAATCAAATTCAATCCTACCTTTCATTAAAATACGGTATTACTTTAGATCAAACGTCAGCGACTGCTTATATAGCATCAGATGGCACTACGAAGATGTGGGATGAAACCCTTAATACATCGTACAACAACGATATTTTTGGTGTAGGAAGAGACGATAATTCAGGTTTGAATCAAAAAATAGCGAAATCAATTAATACAGGAGCTGTTTTTACGGTTGCTTTAGATAATGATTTTACAGTAGCAAATAACGATGCTACGAGAACAACTACTTTTAGTAGTGATTTACAGTTTTTAACCTTTGCCAATGATGGAGGAGCAACAACTACGCAAACAACAGAATTAAATACTACGGCATATAATATGCGTATTACCAGAGAATGGCAAGTGCAAAATGTAGGAAGTGTAGGTGCTGTAAATGTTAAGTTTGAAGGTTTTGGAGGATATGATGTACTTTCAGATACGGATGGAGATTTTTCTACGACAGGAGATCAAACTGTCTTAGGGAAATTAGATGCCAATGGAGAGTTAACTGGGGTTACATTTACGAATGGAGCGTATATAACGCTAGCTTTTTTAACTCCTTCTCCTGGAGGGGTGCTGGGAAGTTTAGAGTTTTGGGTAAAAGCAAATGGAGATGTCACTGTTTCAGGAGGATCGCCTACAGATTGGAATGATGAAACGAATAAACATACAGGAGAAATTGTTTCAGGAGGTGGAGCTGCTATGACATATACAAATGATGGACATAACTTTAATCCTTATGTAACTTTTAATGGTAATGGGCTTACGAGTGGGCAATTTTTTAATTATGGGGCAGATGTTTTTTTAAGCGGTGCCACCAGTGCTGAAGTTTTCTCAGTAGTAGAAGCAGGTGTAGGACACACTGTAGATGGAGGGTTTCCTTATCAATTTGCAGGAAATGCTGGAAGTTCAACTCAAGAATATGACTTTTCTAATGGACATATTTTTGATACATTTGGTGCTACTTTTCCAGGATTATCACATAATTGGAATCCACTAACACCTCCAATTGGTTCCGCTGTTGAGATTCAAGATCCTCATATCTATAACACCCATAGTGCAACCAATGATTGGGCAGCATCGTTTGATGGGGCATTAAATTATACTTCTACAACAAATACAACTAATTTTGCATCGAGACAATCTCCAGAAACTTTTGTTGGCGCAGCTGCTAGCTCAGTATTCAACGGAAATATTTCAGAAGTTATATTACATAATAATAAGCTTACAGATCAAGAGCGTCAACGTGTAAATTCATATTTATCATTAAAATATGGAATTACTTTAGATCAAACTTCTGCTACAGCCTATCTGGCATCAGATGGAACGACGAAAATGTGGGATGAAACGCTTAATACATCCTATAACAATGATATTTTTGGGATTGGTAGAGATGATAATTCAGCTTTGAATCAAAAAGTAGCAAAATCGATCAATGCGGGAGCTATTTTTACGGTTGCTTTAGATAATAATTTTATAGTAGCTAATAATGATGCTGCAAGAACAGCTACTT